>DATBNH010000325.1:0-4887 GCA_036554405.1 Cellvibrionaceae bacterium
ACGCTCACCGACCACATAACCCATAGAGCCGCCGTGAAAGGCAAATTCAAAAGCTACGGCCACTACCGGCATACCTTTGAGTTCGCCTTTCATGGCCACCAGAGCGTCTTTTTCGCCCGTGGCCTTCTGGGCCGTGCTGAGACGATCCTTGTACTTTTTAATATCTTTAAATTTAAGCCTATCTATCGGCTCCACATCGGCAGCGATTTCCTGACGGTTGGATTCATCCAGAAAAATATCCAACCGGCGGCGCGCGCCGATGCGCATATGGTGATCACACTTGGGACATACATCCAGGTTGCGTTCAAGCTCTGGGCGATAGAGAACCGCCTCGCATTTGACGCATTTTTTCCAGAGGCCCTCGGGCACTTTACTGTTGCGTTTGCCCTCGGAGCGTACAACGCTCGGCACCAATTTATCTAGCCAACTCATTATGTCACTCTCTTATTGATGGTCTGTTGCCGGATTCAGGATTGATCCAGACCCTGACGAATTTCGGCAATAATGTCGCCCACGGCCTCGGCAATTTGGACAGGTGCCTGTGTGGCAAGCTCACCCATTTTTTGTACCAGCACACTGCCAATCACCACGCCATCGGCAAGCTTAGATACCGCAGCGGCAGTTTTTGCATCTTTAATACCAAAGCCCACACATAGCGGCAACTCGCTCACCGCGCCGATTTCATCGAGCTTGGTTTTAACCGCATCCACATCCAGATGCCCCGCCCCGGTGACGCCTTTTAATGAAACATAGTACAAAAAGCCACTGGCATTAGCTACGATCCGCCGCGCACGCTCCACTGTGGTGGTGGGTGCCAGAAGAAAGATATTATCAATATCGCGACTGTCCAGCTCGCGCTTGAGATCGCTCAGCTCTTCCGGGGGCAAATCCACAGTAATTAAACCATCAATACCAGCGGCACTGGCAGCCTCGGCAAATGCGCCATAGCCCATGCGTTCCACCGGATTGGCATAGCCCATCAGCACCAGCGGTGTGGTGGTATTGGTTTTGCGAAAGTCGGCAGCAACCTGCAACGTGTCGCGAAGGCTCACATGATGGGTCAGTGCTCGCTCATGGCCTTTTTGAATAACCGGACCTTCGGCCATAGGATCGGAAAAAGGCACCCCTATCTCAATAATATCCACACCCTGCTCCACCATTTTATGCATAGTAGGCAAAGTAGCCTCGCGCGTGGGATCACCGTTGACTATGTAGCCAATCAGCGCCTTGCGCCCTGAGTTTTTATTGTCTGCAAAAACTTTCTGAATACGACTCATGTGCTATCTCTTTTCCTTAATCCAGGGTAATACCGTCGATATCAGCCACTGTGAGAATGTCTTTATCGCCGCGCCCGGACAAGTTGACAATAATAATCTGGTCCGCACTCATAGTTGGCGCCAGCTTTTCGGCATAAGCCATAGCATGGCTGGATTCCAGCGCCGGCATAATGCCTTCGATGCGGGTGGTGGTGCGAAAGGCCGCCAGTGCTTCATCATCATTAATAGCCACATAGTTAACACGGCCCAGATCTTTCAACCAGGAGTGCTCGGGACCAACACCGGGATAGTCGAGTCCGGCTGAAACCGAGTGGGTTTCAATAATCTGGCCGTTTTCATCTTCCATCAAATAGGTACGGTTACCGTGCAACACACCGGGGATGCCTTTATTCAGCGGTGCCGCGTGACGCCCGGTTTCAATTCCATCGCCTCCGGCCTCAACGCCGTACATGGCGACTGTTGTGTCATCGAGAAAGGGATGAAACAAACCAATGGCATTAGAACCGCCGCCGACACAAGCAACCAGGGCATCGGGCAACCGCCCCGTCTGGCCCAGGCACTGAGCCCGCGCTTCGCGGCCAATCACTGACTGGAAGTCGCGTACCAGTTGCGGATAAGGGTGCGGGCCGGCGACAGTGCCGATAATGTAAAACGTATCATCGACATTGGTCGACCAGTCGCGCAGGGCCTCATTCATGGCATCTTTCAAGGTTTTGGAGCCCGAAGTTACCGGAATCACCTCAGCGCCCAACAGCTTCATACGGTAAACATTGAGCGCTTGGCGCTTAACGTCTTCGGCACCCATATACACCTGGCATTCGAGCCCGAGACGGGCCGCCACAGTAGCCGTTGCTACACCGTGTTGACCGGCGCCGGTTTCCGCAATCACCCGGCGCTTGCCAGTAAATTTGGCCAAAAGTGCCTGACCGATGGTGTTATTAACCTTGTGCGCACCAGTGTGGTTAAGGTCTTCGCGTTTTAAATAGATTTGCGCGCCGCCGAGCTTGTTACTTAAACGCTCGGCGTGGTACAGGGGCGAGGGCCTGCCCACATAGTGAGCCAGATCCTTATCAAATTCAGCCTGAAAGTCCGGATCATCTTTGAGCTTGGCATAAATTTCCTGTAGCTCATCTAGGGCATAGATCAGGGTTTCAGAAACGAAACGACCGCCAAAAATACCAAAATGGCCGTGTTGGTCGGGGAATGCACGATAATCAACGGTGGATTTGTTCGTTACTTCGGTCACAGCTTCACTCGCTTTTACTGGCGCCATAAGAGGCGTTAAGGACAAAGGCTTGCATTTTTGCCGGGTCTTTTATTCCCGGAGAGGACTCCACCCCGCCGCTAACATCCACTGCACTACAGTGTGTGCTAGCGATAGCGGTAGTCACGTTGTCTGGCGTTAGCCCACCGGCCAAAATCAGCGGTAATGCGCAAGTTTGCGGAAATCGATTCCAATCGAAACTGGCACCGGTGCCACCTGGTACGCCGGGCTGATAGGCATCCAACAGCAGCCCACGAGCACTGGCAAAATGCACCGCCTGCGCCGCCACATCGAGGTCGGGCTTCATCCGTAACGCCTTGATATAGGGGCGATTATAACGCTCGCAATCACTTGGGGTTTCACTGCCGTGAAATTGCAATAAATTAAGCGGTACTTGCTCGAGCACCTGTTCAATAAAATCTGCCCCGGCGTCCACAAACAGGCCGACCACGTTGACAAAAGGCCCGGCGGCCTGGGCAATCACGCGGGCCTGATCGATGCTGACGGCTCGACTGCTGGGACCATAAAACACTACACCAATGGCGTGCACGCCAAATTCCGCCGCCGCTTGCGCCTGGGCGGGTGTGGTAATCCCACAAATTTTAATGCGAACACTGCGCACGACTGGCTCCAGAAGACATCGGCAAAGGCGGCGATTTTAACAGATAATCTCTCCAAAAGCTGCCCGATCACTGCAGCGGCCGGACAATACACTCTATACGCCCAAGCCGCCAACAGGATCAGTCAAATACAGCGGACCAGGGGCCAGAACCGGTAATGCGAATTGCTCCGGGTAGTTCACTGCTACCAGATACAGGCCGTCGGGCGGCGCCGTTTCGGCACCCCGCTGTCGGTCCCGTGCAGCCAGCACCTGGGCTGCCCACTCAGGCGCTTTCGTACCGCCCCCTATCTGCAATAACACGCCCACTATATTACGCACCATATGGTGTAAAAAGGCATTCGCCTGGACTTCCAGGATAATCAACTCGCCGCAACGCAACAGATGCAAATGATGAATGGTTCGCACCGGGCTTTTGGCCTGGCACTGGGTGGCCCGGTAGGAGGTAAAATCGTGCTCGCCTACCAGCCATTGGGCGGCCTCGCGCATTTTATCCACGTTCAGTGGGCGCCGCACCCAGGTCACCTGATCGTGAAGCAGGCCCGAGCGCGTCGACGCGTCACTCAATAAATAGCGGTAGGTGCGCGCCTGGGCGCTAAAGCGCGCGTGAAAAAAGGGCGACACCTCCCGCGCCCAGCGAATACTGATACCTGGCGGCAGATGTGGACGGGTGCCAAATACCCAGGCGCGCTCGGGACGCAGAGCTTGGGTATCGAAATGTATAACTTGCCCAGTGGCATGAACACCGGCATCTGTGCGCCCGGCACACACCAGTGTGATGGGCTCGTCGGCAACAACGGATAACGCCCGCTGCAGGGACTTTTGTACGCTAGGCACGTCTCCCGGTTGAATCTGGAAGCCGCGAAAATTGGCACCATGATATTCAACCGCCAGGGCAATGCGGTGCATTTGTTCAGGCCAGGGGGTGTCGGCAAAGATTTCCCCATTGCGGTTGTATTCGCGCCGCTCACTCATGGTAATACCACACCTGAAATAGAAAAGGCCTTGCACCCTTCCCGGCGTGCAAGGCCTTGATGATAGACGGCTGGGTTAGCTGTCAACACGCTCCAACAGCGACTGAGCCTCACGACGCTGCTCATCGTTACCCTCTTCAGCAACCTCCGAGAGAATATCGCGAGCACCATCCAGATCACCCATATCAATGTAGGCACGGGCTAAATCAAGCTTGGTAGCCGCCTCGTCAGCATCGGCGAGGAAATCCATATCATCATCGGCGTCACTGGCAGAATCATCATTGGATTGCTCCGGCGTGGGCAGGTCGTCCAAGGTCAGATCATCGTCGTTGCCGCCGGCGTCTTTCATCGCCTCTTCAAAGGCAAGATCCTCATCCAGATCTTCAGCTGGAGAGGCTTTTGCGGTATCGGCTGAACCCGCATCCAGGTCGGCCATCTCTTTGTCCAGAGCATCCAGATCCAGATCACCCATGGCACTGTCGAGATCAAAATCGTCGGCATCATCATCAGCCAAGTCCAGTGTCGGCACACTGTCTTCGTCATCATTTAGTAGTGGGGCTTCTTCTACTAACGTGCCATCAGCATCCTGTTCATCGTCAAGCGACAGCAAAAAATCGTCTTCTTCTTCAGGCTCTACCTTGGTTTGCGCACTATCGTCTTCGAGTGACAACTCAAATTCATCATCGGCTTCGAGACTTGCCGGCTGCGGCTCATCGTCAAGATCAAAGGTGAAATCATCCTCATCAGCCGCAG
>DATBNH010000335.1:0-3492 GCA_036554405.1 Cellvibrionaceae bacterium
TGGTGCACTGCATCAGCATCGCTCCGATTGCTGCGGCAGTGCACCGCGATATCAAAACCCTGACGGGCCAACTCCAGAGCGATGGCCTTGCCGATGCCACGGCTGGAGCCGGTGACCAATACACTTCGATTCATACTACCCTCATGGTTATGGTTTTTTCCACAATTTATACACCCTCCCCCGCTTGCGGGGGAGGGCCGGGGTGGGGGCTCTAGATGTTGGCATTATGTAAATTGCAAAGCACCAGACCCACCAGCCCTCCCCCAACCCCTCGGCCTCTGATCCCGTCTCGGCCCTACCACCTACGTCCTGTAGGCGTCCCGCAAGCGGGAGGGGAGCTATTCTATCCCCGTTCCCCGTTTCCCGTTCCCCGTTCCCCGTCTGACGTCAAACGCCCGACATTTTCCACCCCCTGCGGATCGCTCTGGTGTAAAAATGCTTCCAAATCATCGGGCTGGTAGGCGCTGAAAATAGCCTCCACCAGCAATTTGCCGCGGTTATCGGTTATCTGTCCGGTAAAAGCCACTATGGGCTCTTCTACCAAATCGGCATACACCTGTACCCGCAATTGCTGCCCGGCGCTAAACACCGGTTGGTGTGCAGTATATTGGCGCGAGCTGAGCAAAAACGCCGGGGCAATGGGGCGGCCCCGGCGTTCACAGTGCAAGCCCACCCACACAGCGGCGGCCTGGGCCATATA
Source organism: Cellvibrionaceae bacterium (assembly GCA_036554405.1). Taxonomy (GTDB): domain Bacteria; phylum Pseudomonadota; class Gammaproteobacteria; order Pseudomonadales; family Cellvibrionaceae; genus Gilvimarinus. The sequence goes on from DATBNH010000335.1 coordinate 701, forward strand.
TTCAATACCCACCCAGGTCGGCACGCCACCGGCATCGGCACTGAAAAATACATTGTCAGTACTGACGCGGGCATCAACCACCACTTGATACTCTTCTACAGAAAGCAACTCGCCGATTAAGCGCATGGGGGGTTGATGGGGAATGTAATTAGCCACCGGCTTCACGGTGCGTCCCCCATTACCACAGCAGCATTATTGCCGCCAAAAGCAAACGAATTACTCACTAAAATACGTCGCCCCTCATCCCAACGGGCGCTGTCGTCCACCAGTTTAAGAGCGGCGATAGCCGGGTCACGCTCACCATCCCAGCAGTGCGGTGGCAGCAAACGGTGGGGATTATACCCACTTAATGCCAGCCAGCCGAGTGCGGCTTCGGTGGCACCGGCGGCGCCTAATGTGTGGCCCAACTGTCCTTTGCTGCTGCTACACCACACCTCGGTACCGAACAGCTCGGCCACAGCAGCCGATTCCATGGCGTCGTTAAGGGGCGTAGCGGTACCGTGTAAGTTGATATAGCCCACCTCGGCAGGCGCCACTTGGGCCTGTTTAAGCCCGGCCAACATGGCCGCACGGGCGCCAGCGCCGGCGGGATCGGGGGCAGAAATATGATGGGCATCGGATGAGCCGCCCACGCCCAAAAGCGCTATGGCCTCTTCGCCGGGCTCGCGGGTAACCACAAAAAACGCCGCCGCCTCACCAAGATTGATGCCGCCACGATGGCGGCTCATGGGCACGCAGGGCTTGTCATCCACCGAGTCCAGCGCGGCAAAACCATTTACTGTGAGCTTGCATAAACTGTCGGCACCACCGGCAATGACCGCATCCACCAGCCCCGCGGCCAGCAGCCGGTAGGCGCTGCCCAGGGCGTGAGCGCTGGAGGAGCAGGCAGTAGAGAGCGTATAGGCGGGGCCGGTGACGGTAAAGTAGCTGGCCAGGTTTTCGGCCAGTACACCGATCTCTTGTTGCTGGTAGCGATAGCCGGGCGGGCGCTGACCGGTGTGCTTAAAAGCGTCCACGGCTTTTTCGCCCTCGCCAATACCCGAGGTACTGGTACCGGCCACCACCGCAATGCGTGAGGGGCCAAAGCGTGTCTTAAGCGCCTCTATCGATGACCGCAGCGGTTCGGCGGCGGTAATAGCCAGGGCCAAATTACGGCTGGCGAAGCCCGCCAAAGCTGCCGGAATAGGCAGCAGTTCAGCCGTTACCGGAGCGGTGTAGGTGGTTTTACCCGGAACCCAGTCACAGGCCACAAAAGCACGCTTGCCCGCAAACAGATTGTGCGCCACCTCTTCGGGGCCATTGCCCAGGGCGTTGATTAGCCCCACATCCTGTAAATAAAACGTCATGATTTAAAGCACCTGAACACGAATTCGCACATTTTGCTGGGGCAACTCAAACACCTGGGGCGAGTCATGCTGCCACTGCCAGCGCACTTGGCGGCCACTTAAAATCTGCATTTGTTGTTGATCCTGGCTGAACTCGTAGCCGGTAATACTGGCGCAGCGCTGGGCGCTGTCGGCACTTTGGGACAACAGCCACCATTGGTAACCCCACAACAGCGGCAGTGGTTCCATGCCCCGATACAAACCGCTGGTCTCGGCGGTGAGCTGATCGCCATTTTGGCGGGCGGTAAACTGAGGAGAGCCCAGGGTATCCAGCGCTACCCACACCTGTTGCTGCTGGCCGGTTTCGGCGTGTAACAATAAGCGCTGTATCGGCTCGCCCGGGCGTTCAATATGCAGCAATGCCGTCTCGGGTGCCTGGCTTATACACACACTGCTAAAACGCGGGCCGGTGGCGCAGGCGCCCAGCAATACGCAGGTTGCCGCCAGCAGGCAGACACGCAAAAACATATCAAGCCTCGATCGGCTGGCAGAAGTCCGCCAGGGTGATCATGCGTTTTAAGGGGTTAGACACAAACGGGTTTTTCTCGTCCCAGGCGTAACCGGCCAGCACCGAGGAAATCATGGCGCGGATATTGGCGGACTGATCGGGGAAGAAAATCACATCCTGAAACATGCCGTTGTACCAGCTATCCACAAACACTCGAAAGGTATCCACCCCTTTGCGCAGGGGAGCGTCGTACTCTTTGTGCCAATCGACTGTCTCGCCATCGAGCTGGCGACCGAGCACCTCGGCGGCCATACTCGATGAGCGCATGGCGATGGCAAGGCCCGAGGAGAACACCGGGTCGAGAAACTCTCCGGCATTGCCGAGCAGAGCAAACTTTTTGCTGGCGAGGTTTTTCACATTACAGGAGTAGCCGGTCACTTGCCGCGAGGGGTAGCAGTACTCGGCATTGCGCAATAAATGCTCCAGCACCGGCGCCTCGCTAATGCAACGCTGAATCAGCGCTATGGGGTCGGCTACGCCACCGCGGGCGGCCAGTTTTTCTTCGGTGGCCACCACACCCATGGAGCTGCGCCCATCGCTGAAGGGAATAATCCAGTACCAGATATCGCGTTCGGTAGGGTGCACCGTTACCAGAATTTTATTGCGGTCAAATTCTTTCGGGTCAAGGTTATCATTAACGTGAGTAATAGCCGCCTGACGCACGGGAAAGTCCGAGGGCGCTTCCAAATCCAGCAGCCGCGATAGCACCCGGCCAAAACCGCTGGCATCGAGTACAAAATCGCAATCAATACTACCGGCTTTGCCATCGCCATCGGTATAGGCAAGACGCACACCCTCGCCCTCTAAATCGCAATCGGTGATGGTGTGAGCGTAGTGAATAGGCACACCCTGGCGCTCGGCTTCATCGGCCAGTACCTTATCGAATACCGCCCGCTCTA
>DATBNH010000352.1:0-2780 GCA_036554405.1 Cellvibrionaceae bacterium
ATTATGGTAAGCAGGTTGAGTTGCAGGCACGTATCAAAGCGCGTATTAAAGAGGTTTTGATTGGTGCTGAAGGCGAGAAAACCGAAGATACCCGCATTGTCGATACCACTGTAGGCCGTATGCTGTTGTGGGAAATCGTGCCCGATGGCATTCCCTTTGAAATGATTAACCGCCCTATGGTCAAAAAAGCCATCTCCGGTGTGATTAACCATTGCTACCGTGTGGTGGGTTTGAAATCTACAGTGATCTTCGCTGACCAGTTGATGTATATGGGTTATGACTTCTCTACCAAGTCTGGCTCATCAATCGGTGTTAATGACTTTGCTATTCCCGATGAAAAGTATGTCATTGTGGATCGCGCCGAAGCTGAAGTGAAAGAAATTGAAGGGCAGTTTTCATCGGGTCTGGTAACGGCTGGTGAAAAATACAACAAGGTTATTGATATCTGGTCGCGCGCCAACGATTTGGTAGCCAAATCGATGATGGACGGTATCAGCTTTGAGAGCGTGATTAACCGCGATGGTGAAGAAGAGCAACAAGACTCCTTCAACTCGGTATTTATGTACGCCGATTCGGGTGCACGTGGTTCGCCAGCGCAGATTCGTCAGCTAGCCGGTATGCGTGGTCTTATGGCCAAGCCGGACGGCTCAATCATTGAAGCGCCGATTACCGCCAACTTCCGCGAAGGCTTGAATGTTGGTCAGTACTTTATATCCACCCACGGTGCGCGTAAGGGCTTGGCCGATACCGCTTTGAAAACGGCTAACTCCGGTTATCTGACCCGTCGTCTGGTAGACGTTGCCCAGGACTTGGTAGTCACTTCAAACGACTGCGGCACTGACGAAGGTTTGTTAATGTCGCCGGTTATTGAAGGCGGTGACGTGATCGAATCGTTGGGTGATCGTATTCTGGGTCGCGTTATTGCCCGCGATGTAGTAAGACCTAATAGCGATGAAATCCTGGTGCCTGCCGGCACCATGATTGACGAGGCCTGGGTTGAGCGCATCGAAGGCATGGGTATTGATGAGGTATGTGTACGCTCGCCAATTTCTTGTGAAGCGCGCATCGGTATCTGCTCAATGTGTTACGGCCGTGATTTGGCCCGTGGTCATCGTGTGAATGTGGGCGAGGCAGTGGGTGTTATTGCTGCACAGTCCATTGGTGAGCCGGGTACCCAGTTAACCATGCGGACTTTCCACATCGGTGGTGCGGCATCGCGGGCTTCTGCGGCCGACAGCGTACAAGTGAAACAAGACGGTACCGTGCGCCTGTTGAACATTAAAGTAGTCAACAACTCCGCCGGTAACCTGGTGGCGGTATCGCGTTCAGGTGAGCTGGCAGTGGCCGACGCCAGTGGCAGTGAGCGTGAGCGTTACAAAATTCCTTATGGCGCGGTTATCAGCGTTAAGGACGGCGAGAAAGTTGACGGTGGTCAAATCGTTGCCAAGTGGGATCCGCATACCCACCCCATCGTTTCCGAGGTGGCCGGTCGGGTAAATTTCTCCGGCATGGAAGATAACTTGTCTGTGCGCCGTCAAACTGACGAGCTTACTGGTCTGTCTTCTATTGAGGTTATGGCCCCGGCCGAACGTCCCTCCGCCGGTAAGGATATGCGTCCGTCCATTACCCTGACCGACGCCGATGGCAATGAGTTGTGCCTGCCCAATACCACTATGCCGGCGCACTATTTGCTGCCGGCTCAGGCGATTCTGAGCATTAACGATCAGGACACCATTGAAGTGGGTGATGTGGTTGCACGTATTCCGCAGGAAGGCTCTAAAACACGGGATATTACCGGTGGTTTGCCACGTGTTGCTGACTTGTTTGAAGCCCGTAAGCCTAAAGAGCCATCAATTCTGGCGGAAATCTCTGGTACCGTGAGCTTTGGTAAAGAAACCAAGGGCAAGCGTCGCTTGGTCATTACCCCCAATGAAGGGCAGGTGATGGATGACGGCTCTACTCATTACGAAGTGCTGATTCCCAAGCACCGCCAGCTGACTGTGTTTGAAGGTGAGCAGGTGGCTAAAGGTGAAGTGGTCTCCGATGGTCCGAGCAACCCGCATGACATCTTGCGCCTCAAGGGTGTGGCGGCGCTGGCCGACTACATTACCAATGAGATTCAGGACGTTTATCGCTTGCAAGGTGTGAAAATTAACGACAAGCACGTTGAAACCATTGTGCGGCAGATGCTGCGCAAAGTTGAAATTACTGAAATGGGCGATTCCAGCTTTGTTAAAGGCGAGCAGGTGGAGTACACCAACCTGCTGCAGGAGAACGAAAAACTGCGTGCTGAAGACAAACAGCCGGCTCGTTTTGAACGTCTGTTGTTGGGTATTACCAAGGCGTCGCTGGCTACCGAGTCATTCATATCGGCGGCTTCTTTCCAGGAGACTACGCGCGTATTGACCGAGGCGGCCGTGACTGGCAAGAAAGACGGTCTGCGGGGTCTCAAAGAGAACGTGGTAGTTGGGCGTTTGATTCCGGCGGGTACGGGTTTGACTTATCACAGCGAACGCAAGCGCCGCCGCGAGGAGGCTCTGGAGTTTGCCGATACCGGTGTCAGTGCTGAAGATGTAGAGGCAGCGTTGACCGAGGCATTGAAGTCCAGCGGTGAATAATGGCCCTTAGGGGCCAGGTTGAGGCGTTTCGGCCGCTATTTGCCCGCCTATGGGTGGGTAACTAACGGCCGTTTTTGCCTTGACGCGGGCGGGCGGCGTCTTTACAATGCGCCACCCGCTTTTTCTGAAGTGTGGTGGAGGGTTTCGGCTCTTCTTTATCAG
>DATBNH010000356.1:0-6689 GCA_036554405.1 Cellvibrionaceae bacterium
CGGCCTCGGAGAATCTCCCGAAGGCAGCACCCTCGCCGCGAATTTGGGCTTAAGTAAGTCCCTTCGGGTCTGATAGCGCTGAACGAGTCGTGTCGTGTGTTCAATAGGCGATCACTCATCATCAATAAGAATGGCTTACGAGTGATTACTTATTACCGGGACGGAAAGGAGGAGTACCCTCTGGCTGAAGACCGTCAGGCGAAGGGACACGCCTGCCGAGCCTAGAGCCTGCCCCGCGAGCGTAGCGAGTGCTTTGGGTACAGGGATGTATTCACGGCGTGCCTCGGAAGAATCCCCCCTGGAAGTAGAGGCCGGATTATAAGCACGCAATCCCTTAAGGAAGTGCCACTCCTACCAGAGCCTTGAATCATTAAATCATTAAACCTTAAACTGATTCATCTCATCTTTAAGGTTATGGCTTTCGTGATCCAGCAGCGAACTACTCTCGCGCACTACCTCGGCATTATTGGCCAAATTTTCGGTCAGGTCATGAATACGGGTAATGATGGTGCTCACCTCGCTGGCCACCGAGCTTTGCTCTGCCGATGCCGTGGCAATATGGTGGTTCATGGAATTGATGGCTTGCACGTTGTTGCGAATATCTTCGAGCGCACTACCCACTTTGGCGGAGGTTTGAATCGTCTCTTGCACAGCACCAACGCTGAACTCCATTGATTTGTGAGCCTCATCGGCTGCTTTTTGCAATTGCACAATAATGGACTCGATTTCCTCGGTGGAGTGCTGGGTTTTTTGCGCCAGCGAGCGCACCTCATCAGCCACCACCGCAAAACCGCGGCCCTGATCGCCAGCGCGCGCCGCTTCAATGGCTGCATTCAGTGCGAGTAAATTAGTTTGCTCGGCAATGGAGCGAATCACTTCCATCACCGAGCCAATACTGTCACTGCGTTCGCGCAGGCCGTGAATTTTTTCGGCGGTCGCTTCAATTTGCCCGGTCAGGCGGTTAATGGTATCGGCAGACGTTTTCACTACCGCCGAGCCCTCATCGGCAAGGCGCATGGTCTCTTCGGTATCGTGCGCGGTGGTTTTAGCATGATTAGCCACCTCATCAGCCGAGTGCGACATCTGCTGCAAAGCAGCAGCTACTTGCTCGATCTCTTTGACCTGCTCTGCCACGGCTTCTGCGGTGCTGCCAGCAGCGGTAGTCATTAGACCGGTGTGCTCGGTAACACTCTGGGCAGTACTGTTGACCCGTTGAATAATGGAGGCAATTTGCTCCATAACCTGGTTGTAATTACCAGCGAGCTCGGCAATTTCATCTTTGCTTTTTGTCGGCAAGCGGCGAGTCAGATCACCGCCCCCAGCGGCAATTTCTGCCAGCGACTGACTGATATTCAGCACCGGCAGAGAGATCATGCGCTTGGCTAAAAATGCTACCGTAAATAACAGCGTCAGTAATAATATAGCCACAGTAATAACCGTGTTGCGCACTTGATCAAACAACACATTTTGCATTTGTTGCTTGGAAAAGACAGCATCGATATAGCCAATCAGTTGCTCTTCACGCTGAATGGGGATGCGTGAACGCTCGATAGTGCCAACGCCGGGCGGGGTCATTTCGGTGTGTTGGGCCAATACCTTATCGCGATGGTCGGTAATGGTAATAGCGGTAATCAAAGGCGTTTCTGCCAGCGATTTACCAATGGCATCGACTTGCGGCAAGTCGTAGGAGAACACCGGTTCGGTGAGTGCCGAGATGGCCAGCGAGACCTGCCCTTCAACGCTTTGCTCAAAGGTTTGCAACTGGCGTTTGCTCTGCAGTCCATAATTAATGGATACCACCAATATAGCTACCAACAACAAGATAGCGGTTAAGGCGATCATTAATTTTAACGTCAGGGTTTTCTTTATCATGGTGTTGCCCTGTTATTGTATCAGTGAAACATCAAACCAGAGATCTGGATTGTCGATAGGAGTTGCCTCTGGCAAGTCGGGATTGGTTAAATCAAACGCCTTGCGCGAGGCAATATTGCCGCGCTCAATCACCATTTGCACCATAGGGTCATTGAGAAACTGCTCATCAAAACTGCCATCATTAATAGCCAACATCAAACCGCGCTCAATCATCTCGGCAAGCTCTGGACGCGTGGGCGTAACAAACAAATAAAACGGCATGCGATACACCAGCATCACATGCTGATCCACCGCCAATTCCAGTTCAGGGAGCGCTTCAATTTCGCTCCAAGGCTCATTAATCCCTCGCGGAAACGCCGCAAAGCGCTGGCCATCGGCCATTAAAAAAAGACCCTCGTAGGTACCGGTTTCTACCTTCAAGCCATTGTGGCGCATAATGTCTGTATCTGGCCAACCGCGGCCCTGACCAAACACATAGCTTTTCAAATCGTCAAAAGTATCAACGCGGGCAAACAAATTTTTGTTGTCTGCGTGAATAATAAATACCCGATAACCGAGCAGACCCTTGTATAGCGGAACACGCACCGGCAGCAGAATTTGCTCCACCTCATTGGTGGTTGCCGCCCAGATAATATCGATATTGCCTTCGGCCACATCTTGCTGCTGGCGCGCGGCGGTGAGTACACCTTCTTGAATATCTAGACTATAAGGCTCGCCAATTTTTTGCATGGCAAGCTCAATCATGGCTATAGCATAGCGGGCATTGCCGTCACCACGCGACACTACTTTAATGTTCGTCTCGGCACTAACACTGGTGCAGTACAATATTGCTGTCAGCGCCCACAACAGTTTTCTCACAATGCGTCCCCTTACTCTTATTAGATGCATGGCAGGGATAATAACGGTGTTTCTACAGACTAAATGTGGCGCATAAATCTTTATTTGGCAAGCAGTTTCGCAACCCTTGCACTTCTTAATATAAACCATAAAAACCAACACCGGGCGATCCGCGCCACAATTGCGGGCAAGAGCGCGGAGCCCGGCATAAAGCTTAGCGGCTGGGCGCCAGAAAGGTTAATAGCTACAGAGGTAAATAACCGTCAAGATTGTGGACGGCGACGCAAATAGACCCAGGCGGTGACGCCATTGGTTAGCTCAATTTGCTCGCGCTCATAGCGCACCCCCAGGCGCTCATAGCGATCCAGGCGGCGCAGCTGCGGCGTGGTTACCGACAACAACATGCCCTCAACCTGGTGCTCGCGATCCCGCTCAAGGTCCAGCCCTTCGCGGCGATAGCCCTCCAGTGTAGCGGCCCGTGGCGCGCCTGTGGTGCCCATGACCAACAGCCGTACTGGCCGATAACGCAGAGTACCGTAAACAAACACGTGGTGGGGCTTATCGGCCACTTGCGCCTCTGCCACGCCCGCATCAGTTGCCGGATAATAAGCCTGTGGATACTGATAACCCCAGGGGCCCAGTAGCACCACCCACAGATAACCCGCTATGATGACGACTAGCAATATCATAACCAGCAAGCAGCGCTGAACAATTTTTTTCATATCACTGACCCCAGATTAGACGGAGATGATTATGTCAGCCAAACCGACGGCACTACAAATGCCGCCGCGTCGCACCAGCCATTCAGGCGAGGAACGCCGGGTGGGTATAGAGCTGGAAATGAGCGGACTGACGCTGCAGCAACTGGCCAATGCCGTCGCCTCAGAACTCGGATTACAGGTGGAGTCGAGCAGCCGCTACGAGCGCCTGCTCAAGGGCGATGCGGCCGGGGACTGGCTGATCGAGCTGGATTTTGATTTGCTAAAAAAAATGGGGCGGGAAAATCGCGACCCCAATAGTATTCTGGCCGATATTGAAGAGGCCGCCGAGAACCTATTACACTGGGGAGCTGAACAGCTGGTGCCACTGGAAGTCGTCAGCCCACCGCTGCCGATCAGCCGCTTGCATGAAGTAGAGGCGTTAATTGCGAGCTTGCGCAAGCAGGGCGCCCTCGGCACTGCGGGTAATTTGCTCTACGCTTTTGGCATGCAATTTAACCCCGAGGTACCCTCTACCACAGCGGCCGATATCACCGATTACCTCAAGGCTTTTTTGTGCGGCTATGACTGGCTCTACAACCGCGCCCAGGTCAATCTTACCCGACGCATTACCGCCTACGTTGACCCCTTTCCTAAAAGCTATGTGCGCCTGGTCGTTAGCCCCGACTATCAGCCCGATATAAGCACATTGATTGATGACTACCTGGAGCACAACCCCACCCGCAATCGCGCGCTGGATATGCTGCCGCTGTTTCACCATATCGATGAATCGCGGGTGTTGGCCCAAGTAGATGACCCTCTGGTAAAAGCTCGCCCCACCTTTCACTATCGCCTGCCCAATTGCGAGATTGACCGACCCGACTGGGGCCTGCACAGAGCCTGGAACGACTGGGTGGCTATTGAACGCCTGGCCGAAGACAAAGCGCGCCTGGCCCACTGTTGCCGAGCCTACTCTGAACATTTGACGGCACCTGTCACTCTTCCCGGCCAATGGCTCAAGATGCTGGAGCAACAATGGCTCGCATAAGACCACTGATCGGCATTACCGGGCCGCGCCGCCGCGCGCTCTTACCTCGCTTGCTGGTGGCACTGGCGCTTTATGTCTATGGCGCAAGACCCGTGCAATTGCATCCGGGAGAGAGCTACGATCTGGATAGCTTTGATGGCCTGGTGGTTACCGGTGGCCACGACGTCGACCCGGTACTCTACGCCGCCGAGCCCGAAGTACACCCGCGCTACGACCAGGAACGCGACGCCTTTGAAAGCGCCGCCATTGACAGTGCGCTGGTGCGCGGCCTGCCACTGCTGGGCATCTGCCGGGGTGCGCAGCTGTTAAATATACGTTTAGGCGGCAGCCTGTTTCAGGAGCTGCGCTCCAGGCGCAGTAAGACCTCCAATCGCTGGACCATTTTACCGCTAAAAACCCTGTGCCTGACCGGCCCGTCAAAACTGGCCGAGTTGTTTGAATGCCAGCGCTGCCAAATCAACAGCTTGCACAACCAGGGCATAGACCGAGTGGGTGAGGGCCTGCTCGTCACCGGCCGGGATCTGGACGGCATTGTGCAATCTATAGAAGATCCCTCCTTCGACTATCTTATGGGTGTACAGTGGCACCCGGAGTTTTTACTGCTGAGCCGCCGTCAGCGACGTCTGTTTGCCAAGCTGGTAGCAACGGCCCGGCAACGTATGCTTGAACCTCATCCTTAAGGAGCCATTATGAAAGTCAGCGATCTCGACCCCGCTACCCGCCAAGCTTTGGAAGCCGCCGCTTTTAGGCGATTAGTCGCCCATCTGGATGAGCGCCGGGATGTTCAGAACATCGATTTAATGAACCTTGCCGGCTTTTGCCGTAATTGCCTGAGCAAATGGTACTTGGCTGAAGCCGAACAACAGGCCCCGGCACTCGATTACGAAGACGTTCGCGAGCATATATACGGCATGCCCTACAGCGAGTGGAAAGAGCGCTTTCAGCGTTAACGCTAACACCCGATACCTACCGCACAATTCTTGTTTTTAAAAGGCTGTAACCGATTAACACTTCTTGACGCTATATAATGACAGCGCTATCATCCGCGTTTTATTCGCCCTGAAAGATCGCGCCCCGTACAGTTGGGCCAGCCTCGGTGTACACCCTATGACTTACTCAACAGATTACGGCGCCCGCTGGAATTTACCCTCACCCACGTTGGAGCCCAAAGCGGCTGGGTTTTTATGGAATCGGCATATGCAGGTGGAAGCCAGCTGTCGAGGGCTCGGGGCAAAGCAATTTAAAGCACCGGAAATGTCGATGCATAATCGGCGCCTTGGCCAGTCAGTGGTGGGCGACGAGCAAATTGGCAGCTTTGTCTATATACGCGATGAACAAAATGGTGAGCTGTATTCCGCACCCTACGAGCCGGTGCGACGCCACCCGGAGATGTTTAATTTTTCTGTGGGCCAGCACGATATTACCTGGGATGCCTGCTTTGACGGTATCGATATTCGCATTCAGCTCTCGCTTGCCGCCGATGAGCCGCTGGAGCTGTGGAGCATTACCATTGCCAATCGCTCCCCCAGGCAACGCACACTCAGCGTCTACCCCTATTTTTCCATGAGCCAGATCTCCAATACGTATCAGTGCGCTGAATACCGGCCCGATCTTGAAGGTATTGTGGCCAAGAGCATTAGCAGCGCCCCTAACCATAATCCGGTAAAGCACACCCACTTTGTGCTGCATGAGCGCACTCCCTCTGCCTGGCAAGTACAGCGCGAAGCCTTTGCCGGCGAGGGCGGGCTGCACAACCCCGACGCCTTGCAACACGATGAACTGCCCTGCGATGACGCCCGTCAAGAGGCGCCTGTAGCCGTACTGCAATACCGCGCAACACTGGCACCGGGCGCCAGTGAGACCTACCGGTTGCTTGCGGGCAGCGCTGAAAACAAACGCGAAATTCACGCCCTGCGCGAGCGCTATTTGTCGGCGGCAGGCTTTGCCCGCGCCCAGGTGGAATATAAAAATTATCTGGCCGGCGCCGAGGGCATTGCGCAAATAGATACCCCCGATGAAACGATCAATCACTTTGTTAATCACTGGCTGCCACGGCAGATGTTCTATTGTGCCGACACCCAAAGACTGACCGAGAACCCGGCAACTGACGACTACCTGCAAGATCAGTTGGGCATGATTTATCTCGACAGCGAGTGCGCCCGCGCAAAATTTATGGCGGCACTCAGCCAGCAGCAAAGCGGCGGTGCCATGCCCGAAACCATCGGCAACGAATC
>DATBNH010000365.1:0-2456 GCA_036554405.1 Cellvibrionaceae bacterium
TCGGGTCCCTCCTCACTAATGCGCGCCTGTACAAAATGATCGATCGGCTCGCTCGCGAGCACCTCCCGCCCGGGGGCTCCATCTGTGGGCATATAGTAGTAGCTGGGTAGCCGCCACATGGAAGAAACGCAGTCAGTGAAAACGACGCCAGCCGGTAGCTGGCAATCATTGTTCACCTGAGCCGCTCCGGATACCTGCTCTTCGGTGGTAGATTGTGTGGGCACAGTTTTCTGGTCCGACTCGCAGCCGGCAAGGAAACAAACCAACGCGAAGGAACAGATGGCGCGAGTAATTGAGGTTACGTCCATGAAATCTCCTGGCGATTCTTATTAAAGTGCAGCGAGGTAGTCTACCTGTAAGAGTCCCATTAATTCCAGGATGATGACGTATACACCGAAGGAATTCAGTCTGCTCAAAATCAATATGACCTGGGTATGTACTACAGGAATGTGGAGGCTTACCACAAGGCGCTGCCACTGTTCGAAGATCTGTCAGCCCGCGAGAAAACCTACCAGCACCAATGGATCATTAACGACAGCTTGTTGCAGGCTGGGAAAATCTATTTAAAGCAGGGTGAAAATATTGCCAAGGGCATTGAGTTGATAGAGGCCTATAAACAGGTCAACAATAATCCCCACGATGTGCACTACTTCTGGTCCTCCTGGAGCCTGGCCAAGGGCTATAAAGCCAGCGGTCAGCACGATAAATATGAGGCGCTGGTGAGCGATATTCAGGCGCAGGACTACGCCAGAGATAAAGCATTTGCCAAAGAGTTTAAACGTGGTATCGAGCAGCAGTGATGCCAAGTGATTGAACTGGTGAGCATTGATAAGCTCCGATAATCAAAACTGCCGGGGAAGGCTCTTCAGAACCTGTCCCCGGCTCTTACCTCTGGTATGATAGCCCCTCGTCTTCTTTTAGCCTTCAAACCCGAGTTGTTTTCATGTCCAGTACCGCCCCCAACCGAGTGCGCATCGCCACCCGTAAAAGTTTATTGGCCCTGTGGCAGGCCGAGTTTGTTAAAGCCGAGCTGGAGCGTCACCACCCAGGTGTAGTGGTGGAGCTGGTGCCGCTGGTGAGCCGCGGCGATAAAATTCTGGATGTGCCCCTGGCCAAGGTGGGCGGCAAGGGCTTGTTTGTGAAGGAGTTGGAAGAGGCCATGTTGGCGGGGGAGGCGGATATTGCCGTGCACTCTATGAAGGATGTGCCCATGGAATTCCCCGAGGGGCTGGGGCTTGCGGTCATTTGCGAGCGTGAGGATCCCACCGATGCTTTTGTCAGCAACCGCTACCAGACGCTGGGCGAATTGCCTGCCGGTAGCGTGGTGGGCACCTCCAGCCTTCGGCGCCAGTGCCAGATATTGGCGCGGCGGCCTGATCTTACCGTCAAATTTCTGCGCGGCAATGTGCAAACCCGGCTGCAAAAACTGGATAACGGCGACTACGACGCCATTGTACTTGCCTCCGCCGGCCTGCTGCGGTTAGAACTGGAGGCGCGTATTGCCAGTCGACTGGCGCCCGAGGAAAGCTTGCCTGCTGGTGGTCAGGGCGCGGTGGGTATTGAGTGTCGCAGGGATGACAGCGACCTGGTCGAACTATTGCAGCCCCTGCACCATACGTCTACCGCCGAATGCGTAATAGCCGAACGCGCCATGAACCGGCGGCTTGAGGGCGGCTGCCAGGTGCCCATCGCCTGCTACGCCATTCATGTGCCCGAGGGTCTGTGGCTACGAGGCCTGGTAGGATCGCCCGATGGCACACGGATGATTGCCGATGAGATTCGCGGCCCTGTAGCTGAGGCCGATAAATTGGGTATCACCCTCGCCGAACGCCTGTTGAAGGCGGGGGCGGGTGTTATCCTGGCCGAGGTCTATGGTCGCGAGCTTGGGGGTTAAGGCGTGGATTGGCGCGTTTTAATTACTCGCCCGGAGCCACTGGCCAGTCGCTGGCAAACGTGGTTAGCCAGCCAGCAGGTTAATGCTTGCGTGGTGAGTGTGATGGCCTTGCTGCCTGTGCATGAGACCTCTGCCCGCGAGGCCATTAAAAAAGTGGTGTTGGATTTTGACCACTACCACAAGGCCATCTTTGTCAGCCAAAATGCTGTGCATGAGGCGATGCGTTGGCTGGAAGATTACTGGCCGGCACTACCGGTGGGTATAGAGTATCTGGCCATAGGTGAGGCCACCGCTGCGGCATTGGCCGAGTACGGTATTCGTGCTGCCGCCCTTGGCCGCGCCAGTGGCGCCATGAACAGCGAAGCGCTGCTGCAAAGCCCGCTGCTACACAACCTGGACGAGCAAAAAGTAGTGATCTTTCGCGGTGTTGGCGTCTCGTCGCTCGCCGCTGGTGCTTCTACCGGCGCAGGCACTGTGGGTTCTGAGCTAGGGTCATCTGGCTTATGTTCGTTTGACTGGTGATCAGCCATTACCGCTCTCCTCTATTGATCCGTATCCCGAG
>DATBNH010000367.1:0-4701 GCA_036554405.1 Cellvibrionaceae bacterium
TGGGTGTCTGGTCTTTTTTGCGGCAGTTTATGTACACCAAATTTGTCATCGTCACTGATGACGATATCAACGCCAGAAGTTGGGAGGATGTGATTTGGGCTATTACCACCCGCATGGACCCCAGCCGCGATACGGTATTAATTGACAACACCCCCATCGATTACCTGGATTTTGCCTCACCGGTATCCGGCCTCGGCTCCAAAATGGGCATGGACGCCACCAGCAAATGGCCTGGCGAGACTGATCGCGAATGGGGCACACCCATAACCATGGACGCCGAGGTTAAAGCCCGCGTAGACGCCTTATGGGATGAGCTGGGCATTATCGGTAAATAATTGCAAAGCATGGTTATTGTGCTGTTGCCTCAGCCTTCTTGGGCGTTTAATGTGTCTTTCTACAATAACAATTCTGGAGCACCTCATGAAAAAAATCACCCTGGGCGCGGCCTTGCTGCTCAGCTTACTGATCACCAGCCTGCCCGCACTGGCCAAGCAATTTAATGTCTTCCTGTTTACCAAAACCGATGGCTGGCACCATGAATCCATCAATGAAGGGGTAATTGCCCTGCGTAAAATGGCCGAAAAGCATCATTTTGACATTCACTGGAATGAACGTGCCGATCTTTTCAACGACGAAAACCTCAAGCAATATCATGCGGTGATTTTTCTAAACACCACCGGTAATGTCCTTAATGAAGATCAACAGGGCGCCATGGAGCGCTTTATTCAGTCAGGCAAAGGCTATGTGGGCATCCATAGCGCCTCGGATACCGAGTACGACTGGGACTGGTACACCAAAATGGTGGGCCGCACTTTCCATATCCATCCGCCCATCCAAACCGCCGAGCTGGAAGTGATAGATCGCAAGTTTCCCGGTATGGAGCGTATGCCCGACCGCTTTTTGTGGACCGACGAGTACTATGAATTTGGCGCGGAGCGCATTGAAGGGCTGAATTATATTCTCGCCATCGACGAGAGCACTTACAACCCGGTGGCCG
The DNA here is from genome assembly GCA_036554405.1 of Cellvibrionaceae bacterium. Taxonomy (GTDB): domain Bacteria; phylum Pseudomonadota; class Gammaproteobacteria; order Pseudomonadales; family Cellvibrionaceae; genus Gilvimarinus. The sequence goes on from DATBNH010000367.1 coordinate 998, forward strand.
ATTGGGGCCGCGTTGCCGGCAAGGGCATGGGCGACTTTCACCCCTTGGCCTGGTACCACGAATACGATGGCGGCCGCGCCTTCTACACCGCCCTCGGCCATGTGCCTGCCACCTTCAGTGACACCCTGTTTCTGGAGCATATCTACGGCGGTATTTACTGGGCCGCTACCGGTAAGGGGCTGAAAAAATAATCCCCCGCGTCGCCGCACTAAAAGCCCGCCTCTGGCGGGCTTTTTATTATCTCGCGCTACCGCCTCGCCAAATTATTCATCCTCCACTTATAGCGTTGGGGTATAGGTTATACCGTTAAGTGATTGTCCAAATCAGTGGAATTACGTTAGTGTAGTGTTCTTTTGAGGCTCACCAAATTAATACACCCACCCGCATACAAAAGGAGATAAGTTTATGGCATTGCGTATTGGCAGTACCGCACCAGACTTTACCGCTCAAACCACTGAAGGTAAGCTAAATTTCCACGAATGGATTGGCGATCATTGGGCCATTCTGTTCTCTCACCCCAAAGATTTCACGCCAGTGTGCACCACCGAGCTGGGCTATATGGCTAAACTCAAGCCCGAGTTTGACAAGCGCAACACGCGGGTTATTGGCCTGTCGGTAGACCCGGTGGACAATCACGAAAAATGGGCAAAAGATATCGAAGAAACCCAGGGCACGGCCCCCAACTACCCGATGATCGGCGACACCGATCTTAATGTAGCCAAGCTTTATGATATGCTGCCAGAAACCGAAGGCGACTCTGCCGAAGGTCGAACCGCAGCCGACAACGCCACCGTGCGCGCGGTATTTATTATTGGCCCCGACAAGAAAATCAAGGCTCAGTTGATTTACCCCATGACCAGCGGTCGCAACTTTGATGAAATTCTGCGCTTACTGGATTCGATTCAGCTCACCAGTAAACACACAGTGGCGACTCCCGTTAACTGGAAAAACGGCGAGGATATTATTATTCCACCATCAGTCAGCGATGAAGCCGCCAAAGAAAAATTCCCCGAAGGCTGGAAAACCCTTAAGCCCTATCTGCGTGTGGCCAAGCAGCCGAAGTAGATTGGCACAGAGCCGGGATCAGGTAGTGGTGTGGGGACTATTAGTTGACACGGAGGTCAAATAGAGCCCACAGGGACGGGCTAACGGTGCGTGCCAAAGGCCACTATCCGGCCTCGGCGATTTCAGTAAAAGACTGCATACCCGCTTCGATAGGACTCATGACAAAACCGGGTTTTTAGAGCCCGGTTTGTTATTTGTCAACCTGAGAGTTTGTCAGACTATTTTTAGGTTGAGGTAAATCCGGCAGCGGTGGCGTCACCTGCAGCAAACCCTGTTGATACAGCGTGAAAGCGGCATCGTGATCGCCCAGTTGCTGCAACAAGCGGGCAAGCTCGGCATAAACTTCAGGCTTGGGCTCTAACTCCAGACTCTGGCGGAAATAATCTCGCGCGCGCCCCCACAGCTGGTTACGCAAGCACAAACGGCCGAGCGCGGCGTACAATAGCGCATCGGCATCGCGCTCTTTCTGCCAGCGTTCTAATTGTTGTAGTTGAGCGTTTACATCCACGCCACCGATACGGCCGTACAGATCAATCCACTCATCGCACCACTGCTGTTGCAAGCTTTTTTTAAGCAGGGGTTCGGCCTCAATATCGGCACCCAGTAAACACAACATTTGTGCATAAACGGCGCGCAGCTCGGGATTTTTTTGCAGCCGCCCAGGCAGGCGCTGCCACACTTGATCCAGTTGCACACGAGCATTCTCATGGTTTTTAGACGCCACCACGGTGCGCGATAGCTGATGTTGGTAAACGGATTTTTCTAATTCGCTAAAAGCTTCACCTTTTTTAAGTCCAAGGCGTTTTATCTGCACCAGCAATTCTTCCAGGGCATCGTAATCATCCAGCTGTTGATACACCTCTACCAATAAATCCAGCACCACCGGATGCTCTGGTGCCTGCCTTTTAATACGGTTAAGTGTCGCCAGACACTGCTCATATCGCTTGCTGTTAAGTTGCATACGCGCCTGGGTAAGTGCCACCGCCAGCGGGCTGGTGTCGCGCGCTCGCTCGGCTTTGTGCAAAAGGCCCAGAGCACCATCCACATCATCAAGCTCGTAAGCGCAACGCGCAGCCGCCAGATAGTTAACCAATGGGCTCACCGATTTATCGGCACTTTTCACCAGTTTTTTGCGCGCCACCTGCCAGTTGCCCTCAATAAAATCGATCAGGGCCTCCATGGTGCGCGACTGGGCGCGGCGGTTCCATTTGTCTGCGCCGGAGGTTAAACGCCGACCCACAAGGCGTCCGCCCTGAATAATTCGCCACAGTAAAAACAGCACAAAGGTCACCAGCAACCACAACAGCAGCGCCGTCCATAAGCTCATTTCTACCGAGGTGCGACCGAAGGCCAGCAACAAATAACCACTGTCTTCACGCACTATCTGGTACAAAAAGCCGCCCAATAAAAACGCAATCATCACCAGCAACAGGCGTTTTTTCATGATTCGCCTCCCTGTTCGCGAGCAAGGTAGGCGCGCAACAGATTGAGCGCTTCGCCGCTGGCAGGCACATCCATTTGCACTTGAATAGTCTTCAAGGCGCTAAGCTCATCCATCAATGTCTGGCTGTGACTGTTAGCAAAATAGGTATCCAGCCAGCTAATCGCTTTATCGAGGCTCTGCTGATAAACCAAAGGCTCTGCGTGCAAAACTGCCAGCTGTGCCTGCTCTAGCATTAAATGCAGGTTCTGACGCAAAAAGTACCCCTGCTCCGGGGCCAGCAGGGGCTCTACCGGCTGATCGTGATGACGCACCCGAATATAGCCCGACAGCACGCCCCAAGCACGCTTAACGCTGGCTTTTGCCGTGGCCCACACCCCGTCTGCTTGCGCCACCGATTGATTATCATCCGTGCCGCTAACACGTTCATAACTGCGCGCCAAATCCAGCTGACCCAGTTGCTCCAGTATCGCCTGCAGCTGCAGATAGACCCCTTCCCGATCGATGGGGGCCGCCTGTTTAAGGCCGGCTATCTCCGTCGCCAGCGCCTGGCGCACGGCAAACAGCGCCGGCTCATCTTGCTGGCGCAAAATAGCGTTCGCCGCCTCAGTTAATGCCAATGTCTCGGCACCGGTGTTGCCGAGCAGTGTGCGCTGATGCGCCAAGCGCAACAGAAATTCTGCCTCGGCCAAACGCCAGTGCTGGCCGCTGGCACTACCCAAGGCATCGACCCGCTGCTCCAGCTCCGCAAACTGCCGCGCCAAATTAGTCAGCGCCTGCGCGGTGGCGCGATGGTCTATGGCCTCCAGCGCTTGCAGGCTTGATGCCTGGGTCGCTTGCGTTGACTGCACAGACGCCAGCTCGCGCTTGAGCGCCGCATCGTCAAACCCGGCAGCCACCGGCTGCTGTTCCAGTTCACCGAGGCGCTGGCTGATATTACCCAGTGTCTGCTGACTGACAAACCACAGCGCTCCAGCGCCGATACCGACGCCCAGCAACAGTAAGAGTGCCGGCATCCACCACCGCTTTTTGCCACGCGTAGCGGGTGTGCTAACAGGCGGTGTTGGCGTCTCGTCGCTCGCCGCTGGTGCTTCTACCGGCGCAGGCACTGTGGGTTCTGAGCTAGGGTCATCTGGCTTATGTTCGTTTGACTGGTGATCAGCCATTACCGCTCTCCTCTATTGATCCGTATCCCGAG
>DATBNH010000632.1:0-2412 GCA_036554405.1 Cellvibrionaceae bacterium
AACCGCGGGCGATCAAACCCTCTTTTGCCTCTGCCGGGCTCGGCGAGTTTTTAATTAACTCGATCACGTGATCAATATTGGCAATGGCAACCGCAAGACCTTCAAGAATATGACCACGCTCACGAGCTTTACGCAACAAATATACGGTGCGACGGGTTACCACTTCGCGGCGGTGACGAACAAAGGCTTCCAGCAGTTGCTTGAGGTTTAACAGTTTGGGCTGATTATCCACCAGCGCGACAATGTTGATGCCAAAAACATTTTGTAGCTGAGTTTGTGCGTACAGATTATTGAGCAGCACCTCGCCGGATTCACCGCGTTTGACTTCGATGACGACACGCAAGCCGTCTTTATCCGACTCATCGCGCAGCTCGCTGATGCCCTCAATCTTCTTCTCTTTAACCAGCTCGGCAATGCGCTCTATCAAGCGTGCCTTGTTTAGCTGGTAGGGAATCTCGTGCACGATAATGGTTTCGCGGCCGGTTTTGGCATCAACCTCTACCTCAGCCTTGGCGCGAATGTAAATGCGCCCGCGCCCGGTGCGGTAAGCCTGCACAATACCGGCGCGGCCATTGATGATGGCCCCGGTAGGAAAATCTGGCCCCGGAATAAATTCCATCAGCTCATCGATAGTTATATCTTCATTATCAATCAGCGCCAAACAGCCCAATACGACCTCTTTGAGGTTATGGGGAGGAATATTAGTGGCCATACCCACGGCAATACCCGAGGAGCCATTGACCAGCAAATTGGGTACCCGGGTGGGCAGCACGTCGGGAATCTGCTCAGTGCCATCGTAGTTGGGGACAAAATCGACGGTTTCCTTGTCAAGATCAGCCAGTAACTCATGGGCAATCTTGGCCATGCGGATTTCGGTATAACGCATGGCAGCAGCGCTGTCGCCGTCTACGGAGCCGAAATTACCCTGGCCATCCACCAGCATATAACGCAGGGAGAAAGGCTGAGCCATACGCACAATGGTGTCGTAAACCGCCGAATCGCCGTGCGGGTGGTATTTACCGATAACATCACCCACCACACGGGCGGATTTCTTATAGGGTTTGTTCCAGTCGTTATTCAACTCGCTCATGGCGAACAAAACACGGCGGTGTACGGGCTTGAGGCCGTCGCGCACATCCGGCAGCGCCCTGCCTACAATTACGCTCATGGCGTAATCGAGATAGGACTGCTTGAGTTCATCTTCAATATTGACCGGTAAAACTTCTTTCGCTAGATCGCCCATGGAGTACAGCTTTCCTTATTCTGGTGATTGCTGGCATACAATCCGGGAAAGGCCGGCGCGGTCAGGGTTAAAGCCCAGAGCGCGCCGACATAAAGGGCGCAATCTTACCATATATTGCGACAGCAAGGGACACTGCCAACACACTTTAAACCCCGCTCTCACCGGACTTTGGTATACTCCCTCCCCCACGTAACAACTCGCCCGTCAGGAGACCTTATGGCAGCCGTGCAACCGGCCAGAGTGCTGATTAAAGCCCGCTGGATTATCCCCGTTATTCCCGAGGGACGGGTCTTTGAGAACTGTGCTCTGGTGATCCAAGGCAATGACATAGCCGCCATTTTGCCCGCCGAAGAAGCAGAGAAACGCTATAAAGCCGAGCAGACCATCAGTCTTGACAACCATTTGTTAATTCCGGGGCTGATTAACGCCCATGGCCATGCCGCAATGAGCCTGCTGCGGGGCTTCGCCGAAGATCTGCCGCTCGAGACCTGGCTGGAGGACCATATTTGGCCGCTGGAGGGGCGCCATGTAGATGCCCGCTTTGTAGAGGACGGTACCGAGCTTGCCATTGCCGAGATGATCAAATCAGGCACCACCTGTTTTGCCGACATGTATTTTTACCCGGAAGCGGTGGCCAGAGTGGCTCAACGAACTCATATGCGCTGCCAAATTGCCTTTCCGGTGATGGAGCTGGAGACTCACTGGGCGCGCAGCAGCGATGAGTGCATCGAAAAGGGCCTGGCGTTACGGGATGAATATCGCGGCGATGAACTGATTCGTATTGCTTTTGGGCCCCACGCTCCCTATAGCCTGGGTGATGAAGCCTTGAAGAAGATCGCCATACTGGCCCAGGAGCTGGAAGCCCCGATACATATTCACCTGCACGAAACCGCCAGTGAAATCGAACAATCACAACGCGAACATGATATGCGCCCCAGTCAACGCTTGGCGCAGCTGGGATTGATGTCGGTACTCACCCAATGCGTGCATATGACACAAATCGATGAAAGCGATATAGAGCTGCTTCAAAACTGTGGCGCCCATGTCATCCACTGCCCCGAGTCCAACGCCAAGCTCGCCAGTGGCTTTTGCCCGGTGGCACTGCTACAACAAAAGGGCATCAATGTCGCGCTCGGCACCGATGGCGCCGCCAGCAACAACGATTTGAA
>DATBNH010000422.1:0-4499 GCA_036554405.1 Cellvibrionaceae bacterium
AGTCGGTGGCCAGATGCAGCAGGCCACCGATTTTTAGTTTCTGTCGGATTTTGCTCACAAATGCCGGTTGCACTATACGACGCTTGTTGTGCTTTTTTTTGTGCCAGGGGTCCGGGAAGTAAATCTGTAACCGGTCAATACTGGCGTCATCTATACAGTCATCAAGCACATCGGTGGCATCGGCCATATACACGCGTAGGTTTTCAATGCCTACTTGTCCGGCGGTATAAATCAGCCGGCCTACGCCCGGTGGGTGAACCTCAATGCCGATAAAGTTTTTATCGGGCTCAGCCTCGGCCATCTGTAACAGTGAGTCGCCCATACCAAAACCGATTTCCAGTACCACCGGTGCCTCGCGGCCAAAAACGGCTGCCGCATCCAGCGGGCCTTTAAACAGGCTTAGGCCATAGCTGGGCCAGTATTGTTCAAAGGCTTTTTTCTGGGCATCGGTCATGCGCCCAGCGCGAATCACAAAACTGCGAATGGATTTTTGTTTGTACTCGGGGCGAGCGGGGTAGGTCACAGACATGGGCTAGAGGTTCACTTGGTTTTAAAGGCGGCAATCATAAAACAGATCCAACCCAGTAGAAAGCTGAGCCCGCCCAAAGGTGTAATGGGCCCCAACCAGCCAAAGCCGGTGAGGCTGAGCCCATAAAGGCTGCCACTGAATAACAGGATACCGGCAATAAACAGCCAGCCGCTAAGGCATAACCAGCGAACTGGCTGCGGTTGCTGCGCAAAGACGGTGAGCGCCAGTGCCACCAGGCCCAGTGCCAGAGCGTGCAACAGGTGATAGTGAACGCCGGTTTGGAAGGCCGAGAGCAACGCCGGGGTCAGAAGGTCCTTCAGGCCGTGGGCGGCAAAGGCGCCGAGAGCGACAGCGGTTACAGCAAACAGGCCAGTAAGGACGAGAAAGAGTCGTTTCATAGGGGTTTGTGGCAGGCATAAAAAAGCCGCGCCAAGCGCGGCTTTTTGTTAATACGGATGTGGCCAGTTAAGCGGCCAGCATCATGGTTTTGATTTTTTTCATGGCGTTCTTTTCAAGCTGGCGAATACGCTCTGCCGAAACACCGTATTCTGCTGCCAGGTCATGCAGGGTGGCTTTGTCATCATCGTTCAGCCAGCGGCGCTGTAAAATTGTACGGCTGCGGTCATCGAGCTGTTCCATCGCCAATTCCAGGCCATTGACGCTGCTCTCTTCCCAATTGGAGGTTTCAAGCTGCGTTGCCGGGTCTTGACTGTGATCTTCCAGATAATGCGCGGGGGCAACAAAGTGGCTGTCGTCATCATCACTCTCGGGGGCGTCAAAAGCGGTATCGAAAGCAGACAGACGGCCTTCCATTTCGCGTACATGCTTCACATCAACATTCAGGTCTTCAGCCACGGCCTTGGCTTCATCATTAGTGAGCCAAGCCAGGCGCTTTTTAGCGCCGCGCAGGTTGAAGAACAATTTGCGCTGGGCCTTGGTGGTGGCGATTTTGACGATACGCCAATTTTTCAAAATAAATTCGTGAATCTCGGCCTTGATCCAGTGCACCGCAAAAGACACCAGGCGCACGCCTTTGGCGGGGTCGAAACGTTTGACCGCCTTCATCAGGCCGACATTGCCCTCTTGAATCAGGTCACCCAGAGGCAGGCCGTATCCGTTGTAGGAGCGAGCAATATGCACCACAAAGCGTAAGTGAGCCATTACTAACTGGCGCGCAGCATCAAGATTGCCGTTGTAGTAGAGGTCTTTGGCGAGAGATTGCTCTTGCTCCACAGACAACACCGAAAAGCTACTGACCGCCTGCACATAGGCGTTAAGGTTCGCGCCCGGTGTGAGATTACCCAGTGTTTGTAGCTGTGTGCCCATGCGATGTCTCCTGTGAATTGGCAGAATAGTGTAGCACCACGGGTTGGAGTCTGCCAATAGCGCAAAGTTCCTTCATATATGGGGCCCTGTGGGCCGACTTCAAGGGGGTGATCGCTTATTGGCGTTAGCATCAATCTTTTTTTTGATTTTAGCTGCGTAGACAAAAGGTTGCCGAGGTCAGAGATGGTATCTCTTTTGGTCAGAGTGGCTCACATTAGATCTTATACAGTCTCGATCGTATGGGTTTGGTCAGATATTATCTAGTGGCCGATGTGCTGAGCAGTAATTGAGGGGGTGCTAAAATAGTGAGAAAGTAGCCGGGGCCGTAATCGATGATGGGTTTTACTACTTATATAAGCAGGATCAAAATAGCTACCTGTTGATGAACGGCTGGGCGCCTCGTCGCTCATGCGCTATAGCCTCAATTGAGGCCGGTCAACATGACTATCGCTGGGGTGAGCGCAAAGACTATAGCAATCAGCGCCATTTTGCAGAGCCCTGTGATGGAGGAATTTGGGAGTTAATCGGCGATTATGTGCCCGATCGGGCACCCGGAAGAAAAGGATATGGAGCAACGGCTTTTTGAGTTGATCGATAATAGTTATATTCTCTTTCATCACGGTAGATCCTAGGATTGTTAACAATTGTACCGGCTATATCTTTTGAGGCGCGGTGTTTTTACACTGAGTACATCATAAACGCAATGGAATATGCCCATGTTGCTAACTACTATCCGTACTCTTATCCAGCGCCCCTGCATGGATCTCTTGTTTGTTTTAGCGTTAGGCGCGCTGCTTGCAGCCTGCGGTGGTTCTTCAGGGTCGGATACCCCTGTTACTAAGCACAGTAGCTCGTCTTCTCCTTTGCTTTTAATCACCACGCAATCCACTGAAGGCGGGGTTGTTAGTCCAACGTCTCATACTATTAATTCGGGTGCATCCGTCGCGTTTACACTGCAGCCTGATGTGGGCTATGAAGTGTCTGAGGTATCCGGGTGTGAGGGCGAGCTTGATGGTGATGTCTACACCACCTCTGTTTTAGCACAAGCCTGCGAGCTCAGCGTTATATTTAGCCTTGTCCATTATGCCATTGATATTGTGGTGTATGACGGTGGTAATGCGGGGGCAGATCACTTAACGGTTGAGCATGGTGATGTCGCACAGATCAACATTTGGCCCGAGGAGGGTAATCGAATTGCCGATGTCAGCGGTTGCGAAGGCGAGGTTGACGGCTTGGTTTTTACGCTACTGCCAGTAACAGACAGCTGTACACTTGAAATTTTTTTTGAGCCCCGCCCTCGAATTGCAGGCAATTTTTCGCTTTCGTTACAGCCTGTACCCAATCGCACCTTTTACTTCACATGGGAAAAACAGGAAGATAAAAAAGAGTACCGCTTGCTGGAGAGCGCTGATGGCGAATCGGGATTTAGTGTTGTGGCTGTGCTGGATGTACAGTCGATTGATTATGAACTGACAGTGCCCCTGCATCTCAGAACCAGAGCGCGCTATCAATTGGAAGCCTGTGATGACTGGATATGTGAGTATTCCGATATTGTAGAGGTCGGAGAAAACATAAACCCCGCAGTTGAACGTATTGCTTTTTATAATCCGAGCGATACTTGCGAGAGTATTAAGAAATTCAGAAGCGAGCATGCCCTGTCTGCAGACGGCCAGTGGATGGCTTATTTGACAAAAAATAAACACTGTGAAAATGCAGAAGATTTTATTGTTATTTATCATTATGAGAATGGACTTTGGCTTTACCACAGCCACATTGCTTATGCGCCGGGTGAGGGCTATACAAGTGCTCTGACCACTGGTACCCGCTTGACGTTATCGGGGGACGGTAGTGTTTTGGCCCTGGGTGTTGTTGAAACTCGAGAGCAAGCGGAGGGGGATGAGCCAGAGCGACGAGTATATATATTTAACCGAGAAAATGACCGCTGGGCTCTGGTAAAAAAAATTAATACACCTCAGACCAGCAAATGGCGGCAATCTAATTTATTCTCAAATAATTCCCTTACTTTTAACAATATTAAGCTGTCTGAAGATGGCAGTACTTTGGTTTACAGTGCAGGCTTCGGAACTGTAGCAGGAGCGTGGCCATGGGTGCCTGATCCATATGTTATGTCAGAGGGCCGGGTGTATGTACATAAAAGAAATGACGGCGAATGGACTGATGCTTTTGTGATAAAAGGCCCCGATACCTTGTACAGCCATTGGTTTGGTCAGGGTATTGCCTTGTCCTCAGACGGTAATACTTTGGCTGTGGGTGCTCCGTTCTATAATCGCGGCTGTTCATCTTCGGGCAGAAATGTTGCTTGGGGCAGCTGTGAACATGTAAATTATATAGACGATCCGGATGAGGGGACAGGCGCTGTTTATATTTTTACCTATACCGACAGTTGGCGATTTTCTGAAAAAATAGTCAAGAAAGCTTCCGATAGCAATAATGGGTTTCTTGCTGCAGGTCATATTAGTATGAATGCATCGGGGGATACATTCATTGCCAGCAATGGCTTCGAAGATTATGTTAGTTGGATTTATCCTTCAGTTAATGCCACCTTTCATCATATACATAACAGTAACAAAGGTTGGGTTGTGGCGGATGTTCAAGACGAATCGACTGATGATGTCTATTGGGG
>DATBNH010000431.1:0-4692 GCA_036554405.1 Cellvibrionaceae bacterium
TATAATAGCGAATTATGAGAAGGTAGCAATGTTTCTTCTCATTTTTCCTGAATTTTGAGAAGCTATCTGCAGCTGTGACTCTAGAGCCTATCGGGGACAGTCGCTCAAAATCCCAGTCAAGACAATCTCCAGTTTCAATGAGTTTTGCCCAAGGACTATACGATAGTCGAAGCGCGCGAGTGCCTGAGTAACCGGCAACCCTTGGTAAAAATGATCAAGGCGCTACAGTCTATCGGGGACAGTCACTCAAAGTTCGAGAGGTGTTCATCTCATCATCCATGTCGAGTTCTATGTGGTTGGCATCCGTCTCACTATCCGCGTCCTGTCTGAAAACCCTCCCGTGCTAGAAGCCCTGTCCGAGCTTGCTACGGAGCACGCCCACTTCTTCACCCTCACCGACAAGCGCCACTATATGGCTATGATGGCAGGGTGGGTCTTTTTGGGGCGGAGGGAAAAATCAAATATGGAGAAGGGTGTGGCGGTATATTGTTAGCTACAGGTGACGCTTGATGTCCATGACTTGACCAAGCACACGAACAATACGGACGCCGTAGCTATATTGCCTATAAATGATGAAGTGCTCATTGATTTGCAAAGAAAAGTAGCCGTTTTGGATATGACCAATGTCTATAGCCGTTGGATAATCGGGGTTTTAAGCCAGTAGTTTAAAGCGAGCGTCAATTTCATCGAGATATTTGTCGCGCTGTGCAATACCCCATTTCTCTTGGGTATAGTTCCTGATTTCCAGCAGGTCGTTATCAGCTTTCTTTGATACCTTGATTTTGGGCACTAGCTATTTTTACAGTGACTGTCACCCTAATTGCGTTAATTCCAGTGGTTATTGTTGTATTTTTTTCTGCCTACTTTGATATAGGTGAAAAGATGATGATACTTGGGTTTGGGGTTGAGATTACTTACACGATAGTCTTGGTGTTTAGTAGTTACTACCCAGTACTGTTTAGTCGAAGTAAAAAATAATGTTGTGAGCGAAGTATTTCCCTCAATTAGAGCCCTTGTCATTTTCTGGTTGGGCTCTAACTTTACGGCAAATCCTCCGGTGCAAAATCGCGCCGTTGGTGGATCACGGCAAGCACATAGCACTGCTCATTTTTTACTTCGTACATAATCCGATAGGAATAAATGTGCAGCTCCTGAATCTCCGGCTTACCGACTTCGGGCACCATCTTGCCCACGTTGGGAAGTCGGTTCAGGATGTCGGTTTTCTCCCGAATCTCCTGGGCCACTTTCTTGGCGTAGTGTTTGGAATCCTCGGCAATAAAATCATGGATATGTTTTAAGTCCGCTCTGGCGGGCTTTGTCCAAATCACCATGAATCAATATCCCGTTCTAACTCCTCGCTGGTCAGAGTGTCGCCACGCTCCACGGCTTCCTGCCCTTTGCGCACCTTATCGAGCACATACAGCCGGTACATAATCTCTTCCATGTCGGCATTCTCGGGAACCTGGTTAATCGTGTTTAACGCATCTTGTTTAGCGGCTTGCATAGGGTTGCCTCTCAAAGGTTAGGCGCTGGCAGCGTCATCAAAGGGTTGCAGTACAGATTGCATTTGCTGTTTGGCAATCATTGCATCGATAAGTTTGATTATGGCTTTCTGGTCATCGTCGTCAAAGCGTTCTACCGCCCGGAAGCGTTTAAATAATCGGTTATTGGCCAGTGGGTTATCTTCCACCGGGTTGCCGGTCAGCAGGTAGTCTATCGTGGTCGCCAGCGCGTCCGCGAGCTTAATCAACATCTCCGCAGGGGGGTAAGTTAAGTCCGCTCTCGTACTTGTTCAGTTGCTGGAAACGTATCTCCACCTTAGCCGCCAACTCTTTCTGGGACCAACGTTTCTGCTTGCGCAGCTCCTTGAGGCGTATGCCAAAGGCTTTACGGAAATCGGGGTCTTGCAGTGCCATGAGCCATTCCACGTTCACATTCATCACCTCCGCAGTATATGGGTATGTTCTTAATAGGACTGACGATAGCTCCTGTAAAGTATAGTGCCTATCGGGGACAGTCACTCAAAATTCCAAGTAAACCCCTTCAGCATGACGTTATCGGCGTTACCGGATTTTAGGGTGACCGTCCCCGAGTGGGGGGCTTGTTTGTTTTGGTGGCTTTGCCGTTTACTACGCCTTTGGCGGAACAATTAGAGTGAGCGCTATCGGGGACAGTCACTCAGTCACTCAAAATCCCAGTCAAGACAATCGCCAGTGTCAATGAGCTTTGCCCAAGGGCTATACAATAGTCGAAGCTCAAGGGTGCCTGAGCAACTGGCAATCCTTGGTAACAAAGATCAGATCGCTACTGTGGTTCCACATGGCGCGGCTGCTAGGAGCGGGTGTCAAATTAAAGGTAGGAGGGCTTACTTATAAACATTCTTGCGGTGGGATACACGGATGACCAGCACAATCAGTTTGTCATTCTCGATGCTGCAAATCATACGGTAATCTCGCACGCGATATCGCCACAAGCCGGCGAGCTCGCCCGATAATGGCTTGCCGAAGCGACGGGGGTCTTTGTCGGTGGCAATGCGTTCTCGGAAGTGGCGCAAAATATCGCTTTGAGCATGGCGGTCGAGCATGCGAAGTTCTTTGGCAGCGGCATCGTCAAACTCAACTGTCCAGGTCAAGATCTTGCTCCATCTCGTCCAGTGTCCAGCGTTTGCTGGGGTTCTCAAGGCGATTGATTGCCAAGTATTTGTCCTCGATCTCGTCGATATGTTCGAGAATCGCTTCCTTGGCATAAAAGGTTTTAGTGCGGCCTGTTCTGGCGGCAAGGTCCGTCAGGCGGGCTTCTATCTCTTTGGGTAGTCTGATCGCAAGCATAGAAAGCTCCACTGCTATATGTGTATCGCATGTATAGCATAGCAGTATGGCTTTGTAATGGAAACAAATTGGCGTTCGTTCCTTCTCTTTTTTATCTACTGGAAGTCATGGCAGCTCGCAGTACCAGCCCAGCGGGGGCAGTCACTCAAAATTCGACCAGCGCCACTATATGGCTATGATGGCAAGGGGGGGTATTTTGGGGCGGAGGGAAAAATCAAACGAATTTTAGGGTGACTGAGTGGGTTAAGGAGTTTCTAGTCTAAAAGGTAGTCGAGTCAGTCGAACGCTCAGGTGACGGGAACCATTAGAGTGACTGTTCCTCTGGTGGTCAGTTTTCTTCATAGCGACCTGCATGCAAGCGGCAAGGCTGCGGCTTTAGCTGCTTTCTTTTTGCCTGATGGCTGTGAAGGTTTGGCCCCGAATACAAAGGCCCCTTTTATGATGTGGTAAGGGCTGCCGCCTCTCAATTTTATTGTTACACCCTATGCAGCGTACGCTGCGCATTCAGGCTCCCAGAATAGTTTGAATCACTTTTTTCAAGCTGTTTCGGTCGTCCTGCGCAAGCTGGCCCATGGTTTTAACTATCCGGCCTTGTTCGATGGTCGCAATCAACGGTTTCAAAACGGAAGGCTTAGCCAAGCCTGCGGCTTGCCAGCCTTGCAATAGCGCTTCACCTGTTTGCAGTGGTTGCCGAATCTGGCTGGTGATGGCCATTAGTATCACGTCAGGCCGGTTTTGCTGGTAGCTAGCGTTACTGATAATCACAGCCGGGCGTTTCTTGGTGGTTTGCAAGTTGGTAAACGGAAAACTTACCAGAGTACCACATCCCCGAAATTATACGTTGTCATAGATGGCATCGTCGTCGTTGTCCCAGACCTTGTTAAACACTTCTTCGGAGGCTTGTGCGTAACCGGTTTTTAACAGCTTTTCTTGGTCGCGTTGTTGCAAAAAATCGATAAAGTCCTCGACTTCAGCCAGTCTGTCGGGTGCGAGGTATCCGAGTTTCTCTTGTATCTGTTCTAGTTGAGGTTGCATCATTCGTCCTCCTTTCAGGCGCTCATGCAGTAGGCTTGGCGTGCCTTGGCATCACGTACCAAGCTGTCGACTACCGATAAAATGCGTTCTTGTTCGGGTGTTTCCAGTGAGTCTATCTCTTTCCAAGGTGTCAACATGGCTTGATTTTGCAGGATGTTGGGCATCTTTTTGTCATCGATTAAATAATCCAGTGTGACACCAAAGACATCGGCCAGCTTCTTGGCCACTTCTATGGAAGGGGTGATTTCGCCGCGCTCATAGCGGCCAATAATTGCGCCAGAGGTGCCGATCTTCTTACTCAGTTCCGGCTGTGACCAGCCTTGCTCCCTGCGTAGTGACAATAACCGGTTGCCAAATTCTTTATCTTCAGTCGCCATAACCATCACCAAAATGTCGTCTAAGTGCGTTGAAACAGAGCTTTTAATTTAAGTTTCTAGTAGGTGATGCTCAATACCAATTTATTGCGCAATGTAGCATATATTGGGAGCCTATCGGGGGCAGTCACTCAAAATTCGAGAGGTGTTCATTTCATCATTCATGTCGAGTTCTATGTGGTTGGCATCCGCCTCACTATCCGCGTCTTGTCTGAAAACCCTCCCGTCCTAGAAACCCTGTCCGAGCTTGCTACGGATCACGCCCACTTCTTCACCCTCACCGACAACGACCAGCGCCACTATATGGCTATGATGGCAAGGGGGGTATTTTTGGGGCGGAGGGAAAAATCAAATATGGAGAAGGGCGTGGCGGTATATTAGCTACAGGTGACGCTTGATGTCCATGGCTTGACCAAGCACACGAACAATACGGACGCCGTAGCTATATTTCCTAT
>DATBNH010000440.1:0-1591 GCA_036554405.1 Cellvibrionaceae bacterium
AAACTGTTATCTATATGTCGCCCAAACTTTTGGGCAGTCAGGCTCGGCCCTTGTTTGAGCTGCCCATAGAGCGTATGGCGGGGCAGTTGCCTCTTAAAATTCACGATATCCGCGCGGTGGGCGGCGATTTTCGCCTGACCCTGACGCCGGACCCGGATAGTTGAGCACAGCGGCTATGTTTACAGGCATTATTGCGGCCAAGGGCCAGGTTACCGAATTGCTACCCCGCGAGGGCGATATTCGGCTGCGCATTGCCACCGGCGAGCTGGATCTGGCCGATGTACAACTCGGCGACTCTATTGCCACCAACGGTGTCTGCCTGACTGTGGTAGAACTGCCGGGCGATGGCTTTTGGGCCGATGTGTCCCGCGAGAGTCTGGATTTGACCACCATTGGCCACTGGCAGCGCGGCCAGACGGTGAACCTGGAAAAAGCCCTGACACCCACTACACGCTTGGGCGGGCATATTGTCAGCGGCCATGTGGATGGCGTGGGCGAGGTGATAAGCCGCAAGCGCGATGCTCGCTCCGAGCGCTTTCGCCTGCGGGCACCGGCGCCATTAGCGCGCTATATTGCTCATAAGGGTTCAATTACGGTCGATGGCACCAGTTTGACGGTAAACCGGGTTGAAGGCGCCGAGTTTGAACTCAATATTGTGCCCCATACCCTGGCTTGGACGATTATGGACAGCTACCGTGCGGGCACTCGCGTCAACCTTGAGGTAGACGTGCTGGCGCGCTACCTGGAGCGCTTGCTGCAAGGCGATGCTGCGGCCCAAAGCGGAGGTGTTACCCGCGAATTTTTGGCCGAGCACGGTTTTGACAATAACGGCTTTGACAACAATGGCTTGACTTGATGATGCAATTAAACACGGTTGAAGAGCTGATCGACGATCTGCGTCGCGGCAAAATGATCATTTTGATGGATGATGAGAATCGCGAAAACGAAGGCGACCTGATTATGGTGGCCGAGCAGGTGCGCCCGGAAGATATTAACTTTATGGCCACCCAGGCGCGCGGCCTGATTTGCCTGACCATTACCCATGAGCGCTGTCAGCAGCTGGGCTTGCCGCTGATGGTGCGCGATAACCAGGCCAAGTATTCCACCAACTTTACCGTCTCCATTGAGGCCGCCGAGGGGGTCACCACCGGCATTTCTGCCGCCGACAGGGCTCACACCATTCGCGTGGCGGTGCGCGCCGATGCCAGCCCCCGCGATATTGTCCAGCCCGGACATATTTTTCCTATTATGGCCCAGCCCGGTGGCGTAATGAGCCGCGCCGGCCATACCGAAGCGGGCTGTGACTTGGCCCGTATGGCCGGGTTTGAAGCGGCGGCGGTGATTGTCGAGGTTATGAACGCCGACGGTACCATGGCTCGGCGTGGCGAACTGGAAGAGTTCGCCCGGGTGCACGGCCTGAAAATTGGCACCATTGCCGATTTGATTCACTACCGCGCCACCAAAGAGAAAACCGTCGAGTGCATCAATGAGCGCATGGTGGAAACCGAGCACGGGCACTTTACCCTGAAAACTTTCCGCGATCTGGCCCGGGGCGATTTGCATTTTGCCCTGGTTAAGGGTGAGGTATGCC
>DATBNH010000448.1:0-1786 GCA_036554405.1 Cellvibrionaceae bacterium
GACAGCCTGAGCGAAAACGGATGACAGCTTTGAACCCTTAAGACCAAGGACAATACAAAGGAGCACACCATGAAAGCATTTGCCCAATTACTAATGGCCACCGGCCTGATGGTTACCGCCACCGCAGCTTCTGCCCATGCCGGTCACGACGCCGGCACCGGTTTTATCAGCGGCCTGTTGCACCCCATGCTGGGCCTGGACCACCTGCTAGCCATGGCCGCCATCGGTTTCTGGAGCGTGCGCCAGTCCGCCACCCTGAAAAACAGCACACCGCTGTTCGTCATCGGCGGCATGGTTGTCGGCGCTGGCATTGCCTGGGGCGGCTTGAGTCTGCCGGGCGTGGAAACCGGTATCGCATTTTCGGTGCTGCTGGCCGGTATTCTGATCGCCACCATGGCCAAGCTGCCGACCGCCGTGGGTGGTTCGCTGGTTGCGGCGTTTATGGTGTTTCACGGCTTTGCCCATGGGGCTGAAATGCCGGCTGGAGCTGCGTTGGTGGCTTATCTGGCAGGCTTCTCCGTTGCCACGCTGGCGCTTACGTTTGCAGGGCGAGGGCTTGGCACCCTGATGCAAAAAACGGATAACCGGTTCGGCCGAGCACTGGGTGGTGTGGTTGCTGCAACTGGAGTGTTGCTGGCGGCTGCGTAAAGGAAACAGTTAGAAAATAGAGTTAAAACAAGAAGCTGCGTGGGCCTACCGCGCAGCTTTTTTTATTGCTTAAAATTATGGCTTTTTGGAAAGGGGGCAGACAAGACAATGAAACACTACTGTTCAATTACATCAATGTTTTGCTTCCGCGTTACTCCGTAGAAAGGGAAGCGTCACCAGAGTGGCTTGGTAATCAAAGGCTCGATATTTTTATTTCCGAGTTAAATCTTGCTGTTGAGTATCAAGGGCAGCAGCATTTTAAGGCGGTGGAATTGTTTGGAGGCAAGGAAGGGTTTATCAAAACTAAGGAGCGTGACAAGGAAAAATTTCTTAAGTGTACGAAAAATGATATCGATCTCGTGTACTTTACGTGTAAGGACAATCTTTCAGAAAAGCTCGTGAATAAAAGGCTGAAGAAATACATTGATGGGCAGTAAGTTAGCAAGAAAAACACATAACCAATCACTCCAGCGGACCCAGTGCCGCGCCGCTCCTGCCGTCGCTATGCGGCACCGGTCGGCTGAGCTCAAGCGTTAAAGCTGAAAAGCCAAGTCATGGCACCTGGTACCCATCCGTGTCAAAATTAAGTGATACGTGAACGAGAGGTTTTGCCCATGAATCTCCAGAAAATTGAAGACGAGGCGCTGCACCTTCCCAAAGAGGAGCGAGCTCAATTGATCCAGCGATTGGTATTGAGTCTGGAGTCTCCTTCAGAAGAAGAGCTCAGATCCGATTGGTTGCTTGAGGCCCGGCGCAGGGGCGAAGAGATCGACAATGGCACAGTGCAGGCTGTGTCTGGCGAGGATGTCATGAGAAAGGCTAGAGCACTGATTAAATGAACTATTCTTTTCACCCGGCAGCGGAAGCCGAGTTCCTGGAGTCAGTTGGTTATTACGAATCAAAAGTTCCGGGATTGGGAGGTGCCTTCATAGAGGAATTTGAGGCCCTGGCCAATTTAATTGGCGAGTCACCGAAAGCTTGGCAGGTCGAGTTGCCACCAGATAGTCGTAGAGCGCCCCTTCACAGATTTCCCCTGTCTATCGTTTACCGAGAGAGGCCTGATGGTTTCCAGATTCTGGCTGTTGCCCATGACCGGCGGCGTCCGCAGTATTGGCTGGGCAGGCTTTAACAATCGGCT
>DATBNH010000454.1:0-11791 GCA_036554405.1 Cellvibrionaceae bacterium
CTGCGGCAGAATATGCCCCTTACGAGCAAAAAAAGCGCCATTGTAGCCTTCGAGTGTCTCTTCCTCTGGCAAACTGTCGTGCTCGGCCAACCAAAAAGCGCAAGGATCAATTAAAAAGGTGCGCATAATGCTCGGGTACAGACTTTTAAAATCCAGCACCAGAATATTGTCATAAATACCTGGCCGCGAGTCCATCACATAGCCGCCTGGGCTAACCACATCGGATTCCAACTCACCCAAATTAGGCGCCACAAAGCCTGAACGATGCAGCCTTGGCAAATAAAGATATTCAAAAGCTGCCACCGAACCACCAATACGATCCAGCAATAACCCGGTTAACTGACTGCGCTCCATGGCAAATTGCACCAGCTTTTGCTGAGTAAAAATCTTCCACACCAGCTCGCAATCGCGTAAATTATAAGCGGCCAGTGCTGGTTTATCGCTATGGAATAAATCGGCAATATCTTCACCGCGATCGGGGCCATGCAGCAGCTTGCTTTCACCCAGCAGGCTCTCGGCCACCGATTGCAAGGCGTAGCTATCAAAGCGATAGTTGGCGGCTTTAAGCAATTCAATACCGTCCAGCGCCACCCGCCCCGGGATGGTAATAAAACGCCGACCGCCATCATCAAATTCTTGGCGCCAGTGAACCCGCTCCCGTCCGCGACCCAGTGCCAGCTCAATGCGCTGGGATTTACATAAGTTTTCCAGCACCCATAAATCAAACTGCACCAGGTTCCATCCGATCAATACGTCCGGGTCATACTGCTCAAGCCAGGCAAAAAACTCTAACAAGCATTGGCGTTGGTTTTTACAATAAATAAGAGCAGGGGTAGATTCGCCCTCACCCACCATAAATACGCACGACACCACATCGCTATAAACCGCAATACTGAAAAGTGTTTTGGCGTCCATGGTGGTTTCAATATCAAGGGAAACCTGACGTAATTGCGGACGATACTCCGTGGCAGCCAAAGTGGGATTAATAACAGGATTGGTGCTATTGGCAGACAGCTCAATATGGGCCGCTGCAGTAATAAAACGCTCCATTAAGTAGCGTTCGGGCGGTCGAATATCGGCTTCCCAGCTGCGAACACCCTGGGCCGATAACAGGCGCTCGGCGGCGCGTGCATCGCGCAGGCGCAAAAAATACAAACCGTTAACCGCCTCGCCCAAATAGTTGCGTAGCGCCAACTCGCGGCTACGCCAATCTCGCTGTTGTTGTAGTGCCGCTGTAACCCTGGGCATGTCATCACGGGCGACAAAAAACACCACCTCTTGCCCGGTAATTCGCGTCCATAGTGGCCCCTGTTCACTGGCCCACCAGTAATCCAGCACCAAGCCCTGTGAGGTATCTTGCCAGTGGCGCGTTAGTAAAAAAGCCTGGGACACAATCGCTTCACTGGTAAGCAAGCAAGAATTTTTCCTTTAATGGTGATGCTGGTGACCGGAGTCGTTATCAAACACACTTTTCACGGGCACAGTCACCGGCAGGCGTCGGCCGTCGGCAAAAATCAGGGTGAAAGCTGCTGTATCGCCAGTGCGAATAGTGTGCTGTAAATTAAACAACATAATGTGCAAGCTGCCTGGCTCTAAGTGCACACGGCTGCCGGGCGCAATATCAATACTCGCCTCCCGGCGCATACGCATCATGCCCTCGGTCATTGTGTGGCTATGCAGTTCGGCGGTCTCGGCCAGCGACGTTTCCACAGCCACCAAACTCTGTTTGTCAGTGCCATGGTTATGTAAGGTCATAAACGCTGCGGAATTTTTTTGTCCGGCAATGGGCACTCGCACAAAGGCGTCTGATACAGTCACCGGCGCGGTATCTGCAATTACCAAAGTACTGATCAGCGCAGCGACACATAAACACAGTTTTTTCATTACAGCCTCTTAATCGACAATAAACTCAACGCGCGCAGGGGATCCCACACGAATATCACCGCGAAGCCGGTAACCCCTCACCGCCTCGCGCATTTGCTGATATATCCAGCGCCCCTGAGCATCGCTGGGGGCCACAATTAACACCATCTGATCGCGTGTTCGCGCCTGTTGAGCAATGGCACTCAAAAAATCAATGGCCGTTTCAGACTCGGCGCGCAGAGCCGCTACATCCAACAAATAGCGATCTCCCGTGGCTATTTCTTCTGGCCGGGTTTTTACTGCAGCACGCTCTTCAGCCACCAATTGCATCACTGCCGGGTCATCGGGCAGTATTTGCGCGGCGCGGTTCAGGTAGCTATCGGCCTCACTAAAGCGGCTGCGTTGGGCGGCATCGCGGGCCATATCCAAATAACGCAACACAATAGCCTGCAATCCCGAACGCGCTTCGGTATTATTTGGCTCCATCAGCCGCACGGCGGCGTAACGGTCATAAGCATTATCGTAATCGGGCGACAGCAAGCGGCCCTTGGAGAGTGCGGTATCGGCACGGTACAACAGTGTTTGAATATGTTCCTCACGGGTAGGCAAGCGAATAGCGGGCTCTTTCACATCTACCGATGATTCAGACTCAGCTTGCCGAGGCGCCTGAACACAGGCACTGACTAGCAGTGCAGCCAACACCAACGCCGCGCGCAAACCTGACATTTGTACACTCAACACACGACACCCCATCATATTCATATAACCCCGCCGACAAGTGTAGCGGCTTCGGGCAAGCCACCGCAACGGGCGAACCACACTGATGATTTACTGTCATAAACGGCATCTTGCATTGCAAGCTGGCGCCAACAAGGCCAAAATATCTATTAATCTTCCGGTACAAGCCACTCTCTATGATGCAATTTCACCGTTCTTCCTGGTCATTCCTGTCGTTGCTACTGTTACTGGTCTGCCAGATCAGCTCGGCTGCCAACGATTTAACCGCCGAGCGCACCTTTAGCACCAACGCCAACCCCCTGACCAGTTACAGCGAAGAACCCCCGGAGTTTTTACCAGTCACCGAGGCCTATCCGTTTCAGGCCTTTATCGACAACGAAGAGCTGGTGCTGCACTGGGACATAGAGCCCGGATACTACCTCTATCAAGAGCGCTTCCGCTTTGAACCTCGCCCGGCTGTAGTGCTCGATGCCGACTACCCACCCGGTCAGGATATTTATGACGAGTATTTTGAGAAGGATATGGTCGTCTACTACAGCGGTGTCACCCTGCGCTTTGCACTTCCGTCTGACACCGCGCCTTTCCAGCTCAGAGTAGAATCTCAAGGTTGCGCCGAAGCGGGCTTATGCTACCCGCCCCATAGCGAATATTTGCTGATAGACCCTGCCCAAGGTACAGTCGATGCCATTACCTTTGAAGCCTTCGAAGGCGAACCTTCTAATGTTGAAGCCCCTCCAGAGGGTGCTGACTGGGTAATTAAAATCCTGTTGTTTGCCTTGGCAGGTGGTGTCATTTTAAATTTAATGCCCTGTGTATTTCCGGTACTGTCCATTAAAGTGATGAGCCTGGCGCAGGCGGACCGCAATCGCCTGCCCTACCACGGCTGGGCCTATACAGCGGGCATTATTGCGTGTTTTGGCGGTTTTGCCCTGGTGTTGCTGGCCGCCCGGGCCGGTGGCGAGGCCATTGGCTGGGGCTTTCAGTTGCAATCGCCGCTGGTGATCAGCGCCTTGGTATACCTGTTTTTACTGATGGGCCTTAGCCTGTCTGGCGTTATTAACTTCGGCACTCGGCTAATGGGCGTGGGCCAAAATCTGACCCAAAAAGGCGGGCTAACCGGCTCTTTCTTTACCGGTGTACTCGCCGCCGTGGTCGCCAGCCCCTGTACCGCACCTTTTATGGGTGTGGCTCTGGGCTACGCGCTAACCCAGCCGGCGGCCTCGGCCCTGATCGTCTTTATTGCCCTGGGTCTGGGCATGGCCCTGCCGCTATTATTACTCTGTTACGCACCGGGGTTGATTCGTCACCTGCCCGCGCCCGGCCCGTGGATGGACACACTCAAACAAGTGCTGGCCTTCCCCCTGTATCTGACCGCGCTGTGGTTATTGTGGGTACTGGGCCGCCAGGCCGGTAGCGACAGCATTATTGTACTGCTGGGCGGTGTTATCAGCTTTGGCTTTGCTCTGTGGTTATTGCACAGTGGTCGCCAGCCCCTGCGGTGGGTGCTGGCAGTGCTCGCCATTATCGCCGCGCTGTTTGCCCCTTTTGCGGTAGAACGCCCCGAGCACAGTGAACGCTGGCAGCCCTACTCTGCCGAGCGGCTAAAACAATTGCGTCAAGAAGGACGCGGTGTATTCGTCAACCTGACCGCCGACTGGTGTATTACCTGCCTTGCCAACGAGCGCATTACACTCAATACCGATACCATTGAAGCGGCTTTTGATCAGTACAATATTGCCACTCTTAAAGGCGACTGGACCCGCCGCGACCCACGCATTACCCAATTGCTGGATGAATACGGTCGCAGCGGTGTACCTCTTTATCTGTGGTATGCTCCCGGCAGCACCGGCAAGGCACTCATACTCCCGCAACTGCTGCGCAAAGAACATTTGCTGGAAGCGTTTGCGGTAGGTGGAGAGCAATAATAGATGAACCCCGTAAACGCCGCGAGCCCTACTGAAAACGGTGAATCGGCCCAAATTTGTACTGATAGCGAGAGCCACCATGAGAACATGCCCAGAGTGCAACAATAAAACGCTAAGGTTAAAAAACTTATTCACCCTACGCTATGAGTGCGCCACCTGCCATTCAACCTGTACGTCCTCCAGACCACACAAGGCCATTAACAATATTTTGATTAATGTTCTTCCGGTGCTGGGCATTATTGCCGCGCTTGTGTTTAAAAGCCTCGTGCTTTTTATTGTATTCGCCATAGTGGTGCCAATTTTTCTGTGCTGGTGGCATCAACGTTCGGCCAAATTGACCACAGTAAGTGGCTCGGCGTAATAGTTTTTATTGCTTCGTTTGAACCGTATATGACCACATGCCTAGATACACAAATACCGGTGTAGAAAGCCATTAGGCTATTGCCACCACACCCACAGATTATGGCCTTATCGGCAAAATCACACTCCAAAATACCCACAAACTCGCACCGCCCTACTTTATTTATAATTAAAACCCCGATGCCTCAAGCTGCTGATTTGTACTTGTTTTTCCTCTTGCTTACCGCTATTGTTTGGGCTTTTAAACCCGCCCAAGGTACCTCACTATGAAGGCATTCTCCCGGCCCAACACTGCTGGCGTGTTGTTAACGCTATTGCTATTGGCATGCACCAGTCAGGCTCGCGCCACTGTGGTGTTGTTTGAAACAGTGTTTGGTGACTTTGAAGTGCTACTCTACGAAGATTCCACACCGCAAACGGTGGCTAACTTTCTTGCCTATGTAGAGGCTGGGGACTATACCAACACGTTTATTCATCGGGCCATGCCTGACTTTATTGTCCAGGGCGGCGGCTACAGCTACGACTATGATGTCGAAAAGCTGATGGCTATTGATCTGCTGCCACCGGTTATTAATGAACCCGTGCATTCCAATAGTCGCGGCACCATTGCCATGGCCAAGCTGCCGGGCCAGCCCAATAGCGCTCAGGCCCAGTGGTTTATTAATTTGGTAGACAACACCTTTCTTGATGACGTGGACGAGGGTTTTACTGTATTCGGCGAAGTACTCGACAACGGCATGGATGTGGTGGATGAGATAATGAGCGTCAGCCGCTTCACCCACACGGTAGACGGGTTCAGCTTTAAAGATTGGCCACTGCGCAACTATACCCGAGCAAATCGCAACGCCGGTGTGCCTGTGGGTGAAGATCAACTGGTGCTGATTCACGCTATATCGGTACTCCATGGTGTAGACGAAGAAGAGCCTGTAGAGGATGGCGAGCCAGCCGAACAACCAGTTACCGAACCCGATGATGAAACCCCCAGTAACGACGAAACAACCGAAGAGCCGGCACCCGATCCAGAAGAAGAAAGCTCTGGCGACGATCTAGCCGAGGAGCCAACACCTGCGCCGGAAGAAGAAGGCCAGGAAAACGAGGCGGTTGAACCCGTCGAAGACTCAAACGAAGCCGACGAGACGCCCGAAGACACAACTACGGGGCAACAACCACCTCCGGTGATTAGCCCACCCACATCTGAACCTGCCGGCTCGGGCGGCGGCGCCCTAAATTTATGGTTACTGCTGCTAATCGCGTTAGGCGCTGCCCGAAATAGGAAGTAGAGGGGTTAAAACTTCTCTGGGCAGGTAAAACACAACTGGGTGCACGAAAACCCAAGTGCCTTTTCGCAACTTAATGTATTATAGCAGCACGATTACGGATTTTAGGCTATTTTTCCATCAACACGTGAAAACGTCTGTCATCTTGCCGCCAACCCCTGCAATTGTGCCGATAAAAGTGAAATTCTGGCTGTCAAAGGTTATCTAGCCATGCAGACATGAGGTTAATTTCGCTAAAAAAGGGGGAAACGTGCGGCTATTTTCGATGATATAGAGAAAAACCGGTGCTCAGCGTGGACACTGGCGTTATTTTGCGGCAAACTCCCGCCTAATCAGGTTTTAGCGCTTGGTAAGTGCTGATTTCACATCAACCCACAGGAATTGACCCATGGCAAGCATTCTGGTTTTGCACGGCCCCAACCTCAATTTACTGGGTAGTCGCGAACCTGGCGTTTATGGCTCAGCCACCTTGAAAGATATTAATGCCACGCTCAGCCAGCGCTGCCTCGACGGAGGTCACCATCTGCTGGTGCTGCAAAGCAATGCCGAGTACGAGTTGATAGAGCGGATTCACGAAGCGCGACAAGAGGCCGTGGATTTTATTATTTTCAATCCCGCCGCCTTTACTCACACCAGCATTGCCCTACGAGATGCCCTGCTGGCAGTTGCCATTCCCTTTATTGAAGTGCATTTGTCTAATGTCCACAAACGGGAAGCATTCCGGCATCACTCCTATTTTTCCGATATTGCCGAGGGCGTTATTTGCGGCCTCGGCGCCCAAGGTTATGTGTTAGCACTTGACGCCGCTCTGGCTCACTGCGCATCACAACCTTAGCCCACAACAAAAGACTCAAGAGAGGCCACCATGGATATTCGCAAAATTAAAAAACTGATCGAACTACTGGAAGAGTCCGATATCGGTGAACTGGAAATTAAAGAAGGCGAGGAGTCGGTGCGTATTAGCCGCAACTCTTCTCACGCCCCGGCGCCGCAACACATTTACTCTCATGCACCCGCTCCTGCCCCGGCACCCGTTACCGCCGCGCCAGCAGCAGCCCCGGTAGCAGCAGAGCCGACCACCAGTGGTCACGTGGTTAAATCACCCATGGTGGGCACTTTTTACCGCTCACCCAGCCCAGGCTCGCCCACCTTTATAGAAGTGGGCAAGCACGTTAAAGCTGGCGAAGTTATTTGTATTGTAGAAGCCATGAAAATGATGAATCAGATTGAAGCCGATAAAGCCGGTGTTATCGAGGCCATTTTGGTGGAAGACGGTGAGCCGGTAGAGTTCGATCAACCACTCGTCACTATCGTGTAAGTGCCGCGCACCATTACCGATTGAGTTCGAGGAGCTGGTTTATGTTTGAAAAAATTCTGATTGCCAACCGTGGGGAAATTGCCCTGCGGATATTGCGTGCCTGCAAAGAGATGGGCATTAAAACTGTTGCCGTTCACTCACAGGTGGACCGCGATTTAAAACATGTGCGCCTGGCCGATGAGTCGGTATGTATTGGTCCCAATCCATCCACCCAGAGTTACCTGAATATTCCGGCTATTATCAGCGCCATGGAAATTACCGACTCGGTAGCGGTACACCCGGGCTACGGCTTTTTGGCCGAAAACGCCGATTTTGCCGAACAGGTACAAAAAAGCGGGTTTGTGTTTATTGGTCCCGATCCGGACGTTATTCGCATTATGGGCGATAAAGTTGCGGCCATTGCCGCCATGAAAAAAGCCGGTGTGCCCACAGTGCCTGGCTCCGATGGGCCACTGCCCATTGATGATCGCGAAACCTGCATAGCCACCGCGCGCCGTATTGGCTACCCGATTATTATTAAAGCCGCCGCCGGTGGCGGTGGTCGGGGCATGCGTGTAGTGCACACCGAAGCATCGCTGATGAACGCCATTCAGGTTACCCAGAACGAGGCCAAAACCGCCTTTGGCGACGGCACCGTGTACATGGAAAAATTCCTGCAAAATCCACGACATGTGGAAATTCAGGTAATGTCCGACGGCCAGGGCAACGCTATTCACCTGGGCGATCGCGATTGCTCGTTGCAGCGCCGCCATCAAAAAGTATTAGAAGAGGCACCGGCACCGGGCATTCCCGATGACGTGCGCGCCGCCACCGCCCAAAGCTGTGTGCAGGCGTGTATCGATATCGGCTATAAAGGGGCTGGCACCTTTGAGTTTTTGTACGAAGACGGTAACTTTTATTTTATTGAAATGAACACCCGCGTACAGGTAGAGCATCCGGTTTCAGAAATGGTCACCGGTGTCGATATCATTAAAGAGCAGATTCGCGTCTGCGCCGGTGAAAAATTATCGCTCACCCAGGAAGATATTGTGATTCGCGGCCACTCCTTTGAGTGCCGTATTAACGCCGAAGATCCGAAAACCTTTATGCCCTGCCCCGGCACCATTAAAAACTATCACCCGCCGGGCGGCTTTGGGGTGCGTGTAGACTCACATTTGTACAGCGGCTATACCGTGCCGCCCAACTATGACTCCATGATCGCGAAAATCATCACCCACGGTGAAACCCGCGAGATTGCCCTTAACCGCATGCGCAACGCACTGGATGAAACCATCATTGATGGTATTCGCACCAATATTCCGCTGCAACAGCGGCTGGTGCGCGATCCCGCATTCCGCAAGGGCGGCGTGAATATTCACTACCTTGAGAAAAAACTCGAAAGCTAAGACTCGGCCCCGCAGCTTGCTGCGGGGCTTTATATGTACAGGATGTACAGTATGCCGGTATGCCGCGAGCGCATGAGTGCGCACAACTGCATGAAGGCAGGAGATAGAGCGACGCAGGATGCCAAAGCCCAGGAACGACGAGATGAGCACCCCATGCCCTGGTTACAACTGAAAATTATCACCACCCGCCCCCGGGTTGAACACCTCGAAGATTCCCTACTGACAATTGGCGCCGCCTCGGTGACGCTGGAAGACAACGCCGATCAACCCATTTTAGAGCCGGCACTGGGCGAAACACCGCTGTGGGATCAAGTGCGTATTACCGGTTTGTTCGAGGCGGATATTAACCTGGCGTCTATCGAGGCCACACTTAAGGCAAGGCTCGGCGGCCAGCTGCCCGAGCTTTATTGGGAGCAACTGGAAGACAAAGACTGGGAGCGGGAGTGGATGAGTAATTACCACCCCATTTGCTGCGGCGACAGACTGTGGATTTGCCCCAGCTGGCTGAGCCCGCCCGAGCCCGACAAGGTGAATATTTTGCTGGACCCGGGCCTGGCCTTTGGCACCGGCACCCACCCCACCACGTTTTTGTGTATGCAATGGCTGGACGCCGAACCCCTGGCAGGCAAATCTGTTATCGATTACGGCTGCGGCTCCGGGATTCTCGGCATCGCCGCCCTCAAACTGGGCGCCAGCGGGGCCGTGGGCGTAGATATCGATCCGCAAGCGCTGATTGCTACTGCCGACAACACCGCCCGCAATCAGCTAGCTGCCGAAGCCATGCCGGTTTTTTTACCCCAAAATGCCCCCAATGAGCCCGCCGATATTATGCTCGCCAACATTCTGGCAGGCCCCCTGGCTGAGCTTGCACCTATACTCACCCAAATGACCAAACCCGGCGGACGCCTGTGCCTCTCGGGCATACTCGCCACCCAGGCCGAAGCAGTAATGGCCGCTTACCGGAACCACTTTGATTTTGACCCGGTGGCACAAAAAGAAGAGTGGGTGCGGCTCAGTGCCACCAAGCGGTGAGACCGAACCATTGGGTCATCAAATCGTCGACTCGTTGATGGTTGATCGCGCTTTTAACCTTGTGACGTTTACCGCTTGGCGCTTTACCGCTACACTCGGCACATGGCGACATATCAACCAAAGATCGCCACCGTTTGAGGATACACTGCCCACATGAGCGATATGGTTACCCGCTGCCCCGCCTGCAGCACCTCGTTTCGTATTACCCCCGGTCAAATCCAAAAAGCCAGGGGGGCTGTGCGCTGTGGTTCATGCCTGCATATTTTTAACGCCGAGCAATACCTGATTGCCGGGGCCAAAGCCAAGCCGGTAACTAAGCCGGCCCCCAAGCCTGCGCCTAAACCCGCACCCGCACCGCGTCAGGTACCCTTAGAAATTGACAGCGAGGCCGATCGGCCCCGCCAAAGCGCAACACCACCGGCTAAAACACCGGCACCAAAAGCAGCACCGGCCGTGCGAGCGCCGCAAGTGGCCAAGCCGGCGGCAACAGCCAGTAAAGCACAGCCTTCGCGGGCAGCCGCTGCGGCCAGCCCCGCAAAACCTGCCGCCACAAACAAGACCAGCGGCTTGCGTTTTGATCAATCCCAGATCGACCGCGAGAGCGCCAGCGACGATGACGATATCCTGATTAGCGACAACATGGATAAAAAAGCGGACGACGACGATGAGAGTCTGCTTTATATAGAAAGCAAAACCAGTGGTCACTCGTTGTTTGATCGCAATCTCGACACTGATGATAAACCTGAATTTACCGACAACAGCGATGAGTCGTGGGCCGATAGCTTGCTCGAAGACGACACCCCACCCGTGCAACCGGCCGCCAAAGCCCCACCTCCCAGCGCACTGAGCATTGTTGACACGGCCGAGCTGCAGGAGCCTGTCGACACAGAAACCGAGAGCACCACCAGCATTCCCGAGCCGCGCTTTCATATCAGCGGCAGCCGTGACGACGAGGACAGCGGTTATCGAGAGAACATCAAAGCCTACGACCGCGAGCGCAGTGCATTTCTCTTAAATATCGACCCGGAACCGGTAGAAATGACCGTGGCCGACCAGCACGAGTGGCGCCGTAAACTGCTCTGGGGTGGCTTGTCGACATTGGCTGTAGTGGTGTTGGTCATTCAGGTTGCCTGGCTGCAATTTGACCGCTTAAGCCGTATCGACCCCTATCGGGATTATTACCAAACGGCGTGTAATCTTCTTGGCTGTACCCTGCCACAGCGCATTGACACCCGTCAGATTCGCTCGTCTAACCTGGTGGTGCGCGAGCACCCCGAGCAACCCGGCGCACTGTTAATTGACGCCATCATTAAAAATCACGCAGGCTTTGAGCAGCCCTTCCCCACCCTGAGGCTGAGCTTTAGCGACATCGACAACCAACCTGTGGCCTCGCGCCTGTTTGCGCCCGAGGAATATTTGCGCGGCGAGCTCGCGGGCACCCGTATTATGCCCGCCAATCAACCGGTGCGGCTCAGCCTCGAAATCGTCGACCCCGGCGCCCACGCGGTTAACTACCAACTGCGTATCCCCTAGTGCAGGGTATCAAACAGACTGCGCATCTATTCAATACAATACACAGGCCTTAGCCTGGGCGGCCTTGTCACATTCGCTTAAAAAAAAGCCAATTGTGGCGATTTCTGCGTTCCCAAGTGACAGACAAAAAGGTATCATAGCCAACCTTTTTTGATCGACATCGGTTCCCGTCATGCTCCTTTCGATGGGTGTGCTTTTGTCGCCCGAAATAACAGCAGGCAGAGTTGACGATGTTCCAGATTGGCCCCTACAGCATCGACAGCAACACGGTTTTGGCGCCGATGGCCGGCATTACCGACCGCCCTTTTCGGCAGTTGTGCCGGCAGATGGGCGCGGGGCTGGCGGTATCGGAAATGATTA
>DATBNH010000470.1:0-8078 GCA_036554405.1 Cellvibrionaceae bacterium
CCACTTTATCCAGCGCGGCGCGTACCCGGCGGCCGATGTCGTTATCGGCAAAGCCCGCCACTTGCAGCGGCAGGGCGACATTGGCAAAGACGCTGCGGTCGAACAATAGCTGGTGGTTTTGAAACACCACACCGATATCGCGCCGGTAGTGGGCAATGCTGCCGCGGCGAATGCTGCTGGTATTGCGCCCGCCGATAAGAATTTGCCCCTGGCTTGGGCGCTCCATCAGCATAATCAATTTCATCAGGGTGCTTTTGCCCGCGCCCGAGTGGCCGGTCAGAAATACCATTTCGCCGCGAGCGATCTGTACATCCACCCGGCTCAAGGCTTCCTGGCCGCTGGTGTAGCGCTTGCTGACCTGATGAAACTCAATCACGACCGGAACAGCGCCTGAATAAAGGGCTCGGCGGCGAAGGGTTGTAAATCGTCAATTTTCTCGCCAATGCCGATAAAACGCACCGGCAGACCAAACTGCTGGGTCAGGGCAAAAATCACCCCGCCCTTGGCGGTGCCGTCGAGCTTGGTCAGAGCGATACCGGTGACGCCGGCGGCTTCAATAAAATGTTTGGCCTGGCTCACCATTTTGGCCGGTGCCCGCATCCAGCACCAGCAGTGTTTCGTGGGGTGCACTGGCGTCTTGTTTGGCAATAACCCGGCGTACCTTGGCCAGCTCTTCCATCAAGTGATCTTTATTGTGTAGGCG
This sequence comes from Cellvibrionaceae bacterium, assembly GCA_036554405.1. GTDB lineage: Bacteria > Pseudomonadota > Gammaproteobacteria > Pseudomonadales > Cellvibrionaceae > Gilvimarinus. The sequence goes on from DATBNH010000470.1 coordinate 704, forward strand.
CCCGGCGGTATCGGCAATAATCACATCGATGTTACGGGCTTTGGCGGCGCCAATAGCATCGAAGATAACCGAGGCGCTATCGGCCCCGGTGTGCTGGGCAATCACCGGAATATTGTTGCGCTCGCCCCACACTTGCAGCTGTTCTACAGCGGCGGCGCGAAAGGTATCGCCCGCAGCCAGCATTACTGACTTGCCCTCGCGCTGTAAGCGGTGGGCAAGCTTGCCGATGGTAGTGGTTTTACCTACGCCGTTAACGCCCACTACCAGCAGTACAAACGGGGTGTTGGCGGCGGGTATTAGCAGTGGCTGCTCGGCGGGTTTTAACATGTCGCCCAGGGCTTGCTTGAGGGCGGCAAACAGGGCCTCTGGATCTTGCAATTGCTTGCGCGCAACTTTGTTTGTGAGCTCGTCGATAATGACCGTGGTGGCTTCAAAGCCCACATCGGCTACCAGCAATTGCGATTCCAGCTCTTCAAGCAGCTCGTCATCAATCTGTTTGCGGCCCAAAAATACCGTACCCAGTCCTTCGGAGAACTGATTGCCGGTGCGGGCAAGGCCCTGTTTAATGCGGGCAAATAAACCGGGGACAGCACTATCGACCGCAGTTTGGCTATCAGCCGCAGGCGCTGTGTTGGGGCTCGCCTCGGGGCTGTCATCAGGGGGCGATGCCGGTGTGTTATCGGCGCCGGCATCGGCAGGGGGTGTCTCTTTTTTAAATCGTTTAAAGAACATAGTTGTGTCGTCTGCTCTTATCGCTAATGAGTAAAGGCGCTATCCTACCACTTTCAATGGCAGTGGAGTGCAGCGAGTGCCGCGACAGCAATCAGGATCACCACCCGAACCTCAGGGGCGGCAGAGTTTACGCATTATTGGTGGCAAATGGCGCGGGCGCAAATTAGCGTTTGTGACGATTGACGGCCTGCGCCCCACGGGCGATCGCATTCGCGAGACCCTGTTTAACTGGTTGGCGCCCGATATTGTAGGGGCGCGCTGCCTGGATATGTTTGCCGGCTCCGGCGCGCTCGGTATCGAGGCACTATCGCGCGGGGCGGGTTGGGCGACCCTGATTGATGCCGATAAAAGCGCCGTGGCCAGTATGCGTCAGCATTTAAAGATGCTGGCGGCCGATAACGCGCATGTACTCGAAGGCGATGGCCTGCGCTTGGCCGCCAGCGATGCGCCCTGGGATCTGGTTTTTGTGGACCCACCCTTTGCCGCCAACCTCTGGCAGGCGGCCATCGATGCGCTAAACTCCACCGGGATGCTGGCGCCTGAAGCGACTGTTTATGTGGAATCGGGGCCCGAAGCGGATTATCAGGTGCCCGGCCACTGGTATATGCACCGCGAGAAGCGCACGCCCAATCTCTGCTGCAGGCTCTACTACACTGGTAACTAAAAGCGGTTTTTTGTACTATCGCAGCCCCACCCATGCTGAGATTCACGCTTATGCGCAAGGTTGTCTATCCTGGGACTTTTGACCCCATCACCAACGGACACCGCGATCTGGTGGAGCGGGCTTGTCGCCTGTTTGATTACGTCATCGTAGCGGTGGCTGCCAGCTCTCGTAAATCACCGATGTTCGCCCTGGATACCCGCGTCGAGCTGGCACGCCAGACTCTCAGTCATTTAAAAAATGTTGAGGTGTGCGGATTTGATAATCTGCTGGTGGATTTTGTCCGTGAGCAGGGCGCCCAGGCGGTGCTACGCGGTTTGCGCGCGGTGTCAGATTTTGAATACGAATTTCAGCTGGCCAATATGAATCGTGCTCTGGCGCCGGAAATGGAGAGCCTGTTTCTGACTCCGGCAGAACATCTGTCTTATATATCGTCTTCTATTGTGCGCGAAATTGCTATTTTGGGCGGTGACGTTAGCAAGTTTGTCGCGCCCGAGGTGGAGCTGGCATTAAAATCGCGGCTGCTCGACAAGCAATAGGCGATAAGGCGATTGAAACCGGTTACATCTTGCGGCACACTGCGCGCCTTCTGCAATACAGGAATACCAGAATATGACCCCAAGTGTGCGCCAGCAAACCGAGCGTCTACAGCGTTGGTTCAGGCAAGATGCCATCCCTCTGTGGCTGAGGTGCGGTATCGACCCGGTTACCGGCGCTAATGTGGAGCGCCTGCTTGCCGATGGCAGCCCCGATTGGGCGGCCAATGTGCGGGTGCGGGTGCAGGCGCGCCAAGCCTTTTATTATGCGGCAATAGCCAGCCTGGGCTGGTGTGAGCAGGGCGAGCAGGTCTCTATCGGGATCACCGATTTTGTTGAGCGATTCGCCGCCCACCCCGAGGCGGGTGGCGGCTATACACATCTGCTCAATCCCGATTGGCAAGTGAGTGACAGCAAACAGGATTTGTACGATCACGCCTTTTTTTTACTGGCCTTTGCCTGGCAGTATCGCGCCTTTGGCAATAAACAAGCGCTGGCGTCTGCACACCGCCTGATGGCCCACCTGGATAAACACCTGGGCGCTATGAACGGTGGGTGGCTGGAGGGCGATTATGCTTACACCCATCGCCGTCAAAACCCCCATATGCATCTGTTCGAAGCGTTTATGGCGCTCTACGAGGCCAGCGGTGAAGCTGTGTGGCTGGCCCGCGCCGGGCAGATGTTTACGCTGTTTCAAACCCGTTTTTATCACGCTGATGCCGAAGTGTTGCTGGAATTTTTTGCAGAGGACTGGACGCCATCCCCGGGCGAGCCTGGCACGCTGGTAGAGCCGGGCCATATGCTGGAGTGGGTGTGGTTATTGGATTGGTATAGTCGCCTAAGTGGTCAGCCGGTGCGCCAGTACACCGGGGCGCTTTACCGCAAGGCGCTGGCCATAGGGGTCATTGCCGAGACTGGCCTGGTTTACGACGTGGTCGATATTGCCGGTGAGGTGGTCGAGCCGACCAAGCGCTGCTGGGGATTGACCGAGATGATCAAGGCCAGTCTGGTGATGGCGCGCGAGGGTGAGCCGGGTGCCGAAGAGCGGGCCGCAGCCGGCGTTGATACGCTGTTTAGCTATTATTTGAATGCGCAGGTGGTGGGTAGCTATGTGGACAGGCTGGGTGCCGATGATGCGGTGATTGAGGCCAATGCGCCCGCCTCCAGTCTCTATCACTTGTTGGTGCTGGCGCAGGAATTAATGCGCTATTGCCAGCCAGCATCGCCGCCTACCGATATGGAATCCTGAAGAGGCGGTCAGCAACGCCGCCCCTCCTCGTTATCAGCCCTTGCGGCAGGGGCCGGTGCTTTTGCGGATCACAAATTCTGCGGGCAGTACCGCCTCAGTTTGCGCCAGCGGCTCGCCCTCAATCAGACGCAAAAGCATATCCATGGCCAGTTTACCTATTTCCTCGGCGGGCTGGGCGATCGTGGTTAAGCTCGGATCGCAATAGCGGGCGTAACTGATGTCGTCAAAGCCGGCTACTGAAATATCCTCGGGGATTTTAAGGCCGTGGGATTTGATCGTCTGCATAGCGCCAATGGCCATTTCGTCGTTCATGCAGAACACCGCCGTGGGGCGTTGCTCCATGTTGCAAAACTGCTGGGCGCTGTTGAGTCCCGACCAGATGGTGAAATCGCCCTCGGCGATCAGGGCCCTGTCGAAAGCAATACCCGCTTGCTCCAGGCTCTCTTTGTAGCCCGCCAGCCGGTCGTGGGTATGCGGGTTGTCCTTAAGACCGGTAATCACGCCAATGCGAGTGTGGCCCAGAGAGATCAAATAATCTACCAGGCTTTTGGCGGCGCCGCGATTGTCGATGCGCACCCTGGGGCCCAGGGTGGTTTCACAGCCGCAGGCATTTACATAGGCAATATCCTCGGGAATAACGTTGGTTTTGTGGGGTTCATCCGGGCGCAACTGAATCACGCCGTCGGCCAGACGGGTTTCCACGCGGCGAATATATTCTTTTTCACGCTCGGGCTGGCCGCGCGAGTCACCCATTAACACCGCATAGCCCTTTTGCTGAGCGCGATCTTCAATAGCGCGAATCACCTCGGAAAAAAACGGGTTGGTAATGTCTGGCACCAATACCACAATGGCATAGGACTTGGCCGAGCGGAAGCTGCGGGCGAGCATGTTGGGACGATAGCCAACCTGCTCAATGGCTTTGTGCACTTTATCGATACTGGCCTTGGAGACTTTTTCCGGGTTGCTCAGAGCGCGGGAGACCGTGGCTACGGAAACACCGGCTATCTTGGCGACATCGCGAATATTGGACATGTAAGCTGTCTGTCTGCTTGTTATTGAATAAGCCTTGGATAGTAACACAGGCATTGAAAGGCGGTAAGTGGTGAGAAAGCACTGGATTTTTTATCTGTAACCGATTACATTATCCACTTGGATTATGGCCGGCATATTAACCCTTGCGCGCGATGCTGGATGCAATCAACCCTGGCAATATTCAGTTCGCCCTAAACATAATAATTTGGTAACAGCTTATGCAGTTTCAGCTCGCCACTTTGGATATAGCTATTATTCTCGCCTATATCTTTGCCACACTCGTTATCGGTTTCTGGATTTCCAATCGCGCCTCTAAAAATTTGCGCAGTTACTTTTTGGGCGGTAATAAACTCAAGTGGTACACCTTGGGCCTGTCTAATGCTTCGGGTATGTTTGATATTAGCGGTACCATGTGGCTAGTGTATCTGCTGTTTGTTTACGGGCTCACCAGTATTTATATTCCCTGGTTGTGGCCGGTGTTCAACCAGGTTTTTATGATGGTGTTCCTGTCGCTGTGGTTGCGCCGTTCTGGGGTTGTCACTGGTGCCGAGTGGATTAACTTCCGCTTTGGTGACAGCACCGGTGCGCGTCTTTCGCATCTGATTGTGGTGCTTTTTGCGCTGGTCAATGTCATTGGCTTTCTCGCCTACGGTTTTATTGGTATCGGTAAATTCGCCTCGGTGTTTTTGCCCTGGCAGTTACACCCGGTGCCTTACTGGAATGATATTTATTACGGTTTGATTATCACCACGCTCACCACCGTGTATGTGGTCAAAGGCGGCATGTTCAGCGTGGTCTTCACCGAGGTTTTACAGTTTGGCATTATGACCGTAGCGTGTATTGCCGTGGGGATAATTGCCATGCAGCAAGTATCGCCAGAGATGCTAAAAGCGGCAGTGCCGGAAAATTGGGTCAGTCTGAGTTTCGGTTGGGAATTGAATATGGACTGGGCCGGAAAACTGGATGCAGCCAATACCCGCATTATGGATGATGGTTACTCGCCCTTTACTATCTTTTTTATGTTGCTGTTGTTATCGGGCGTGTTAAAAAGCCTGATGGGCCCTGCGCCCAACTACGATATGCAGCGCGTACTCTCGGCGCGTTCGCCTACCGAGGCGGCGAAAATGAGCTGGTTTGTTAACGTGGTGCTGATTTTCCCGCGCTATATGTTGATTGCCGGTTTAACCGCGCTGGCGCTGGTGTTTTTTATGGATGATCTCAATGCTATGGGCCCCGGCGTGGACTTCGAGCAAATATTGCCTTTTGCCATTAAAGAGTTTGTGCCAAATGGTTTAATGGGACTGTTAATTGCCGGATTGTTGGCGGCCTTCATGTCCACCTTCGCTGCCACTACCAATGCTGCGCCAGCTTATGTGGTTAACGATATTTATAAGCGCTATATCAATCCTGAGGCCAGCTCTAAAACCTATGTGCGCATGAGCTACATTGTTTCGGTTTCCTTTGTAATTTTGGGTGTGGCAATTGGCCTGTTTGTGCCCTCGCTCAACAGCATCATTATGTGGATAGTGAGCGCGCTTTACGGGGCCTATACCGCCTCCAATGTGCTTAAGTGGTTTTGGTGGCGCTTTAACGGTTTTGGTTATTTTGGCGGCATGATGGCGGGGCTGATATTTTTGATTGGTACTCAATTGGCCTGGTTGTTATTTGATATCGAATTGAGTCCCTTTTGGTCGTTTCCCTATATTTTCCTGTTCTGTTTGATAGCTTGTGTGGTGGTCTCACTGCTCACCGAGCACGATGATATGGAAATATTGAAAACTTATTATATTCGCGTGCGTCCCTGGGGCTTCTGGGGCCCGGTGTATCTCGAGGCACTCAAACAGCATCCTGAGCTTAAGCGCAATAATACCTTGGGGCGTGACTGGGCAAATATCGCGGTTGGTGTTATCTGGCAAACGGCGCTGGTGGCTGCGTCAATATTTATGGTTATCCAGTTCTGGACTCAATTTATGGTAGCCACGGGTATTGTTCTTATCAGCAGTGTGTTTTTATGGAAGTTCTGGTGGTGTACCTTGCGCGACTATCCCGAGGATATGCCAGCAGAATACCTGCCGCAAACAGAACAGGATAACGCCAACGCATAAACCCTAAGCCCGGCTTCAACCGGTCCATAGGTTTTGGCATTTTTAAGACGAGCTGTAATCGTTTGCCCAATATTAATAATTTGTTGGGTCCTTTAACAGTCATTAAGATCAGGATTACGAACACTATGAGTGAATTTAAAGCCCGCGTAAAAACGTTACTGCGTGACCATGAAAACCTGCTGGGTCGTGAGAATACCGAGGTAAAGCCCGATAATGGTATTTACTCGCGCTGGAAAAATCCAATATTAACAGCTGCTCATACGCCCATATTTTGGCGCTATGATTTAAATCAGGCAACTAATCCACACTTGATGGAGCGTCAGGGTATTAACGCGGCTTTTAACGCCGGCGCTATTTATTGGCAAGGGAAATATATTCTGGCGGTAAGGGTTGAGGGCAATGACCGCAAAAGTTTTTTCGCCATCGCCGAAAGCCCCAATGGCGTGGATAATTTTCGCTTTTGGGATTATCCCATTACCCTGCCTGAAACAAACCGCCCCGATACCAACGTTTACGATATGCGTTTAACCCAGCATGAAGATGGTTATATTTATGGCTTGTTTTGCACCGAGCGCAAAGATGAAACTCGGCCCAATGATTTGTCTGCCGCCGAAGCGCAATGCGGTATTGCCCGCACTAAAGATTTGGTTAACTGGGAACGCTTGCCAGATCTGATTACCTATTCCGGTCAGCAGCGCAATGTGGTACTACATCCGGAGTTTGTCGATGGCAAATACGCACTCTACACCCGCCCGCAAGATGGTTTTATTAGCGTTGGCAGTGGCGGCGGTATTGGCTGGGGCTTGAGCGACTCTATGGAAGCTGCCGAAATCAAGCAAGAGGTGATTGTTGATGGCAAACAGTATCACACCATTAAAGAAGTTAAAAATGGCCAGGGCCCGGCGCCCATAAAAACCGACAAGGGTTGGTTGCATCTGGCCCATGGCGTGCGTAACACCGCTGCTGGCTTGCGCTATGTATTGTATATGTTTATGACCGAGCTCGACCGCCCCTGGGTGGTCAGCCACCGACCGGGTGGGCACTTTATAGCGCCTTCGGG
>DATBNH010000640.1:0-3819 GCA_036554405.1 Cellvibrionaceae bacterium
AAAGAGCACCCGGTCTGCCGCCGCCAGCGCTTCTTTGTGTTGCAAATAGTGGGCGGGTTTAATGTGTTGGGTGTTTTTAAAGCCGAGCGTGCGAAAAACATCGAAAGAGATGAAAGACACAAAGGTAGCCCCGAAAAGCGAGCATAATCGTCGTTTTTTTGCACAACTGCAAGCGTTTTTAGCGGGCCAGTTGCGTGCCTGCCAAAACGCCCCACATGGCCAGTAAACACAAACAGCTACCGGCAAACATACGCATACGCCAAATTATATTGCCGGCCAAATGCAGCGCAGCCTGAGCCACCCGAAAACCCACATATGCCCAGGCCAAGATCACCATCAGGTTGCCGCTAATACCGAGCACCATGGCAGCCAGGCAAGCCACGTAAAACAGCGTGGGCATTTCCAGCAAGTTGTTGTAACAGCGTTGGCTGAGTACCATGGCCTCTGGCAAGGGGGTATTGGCGGTGCTGTAGGTTTTGAAATAGCTAAAAGGTACCGCGCGCGCTTTAATGGCTTTGACTCGCGCTCTAAACATCAAAACCGCGACATAAAGGGTAAGGAGCACCAGTGCTGCCATAGGGTAGACCATATTGTTTATCCTTTTTATGATCGAGTGTATCAGGGCGCTGTTATTCAGCCGTTGGGGCACTATAATACCCACCTTTGAAAATGCGCAAGCGGCGCCCATAGGTCTTTGGGCATACGACTGCCGGAACACATCTGAAACAGGACGCTAACCTTATGATTATAAAGCCAAAAGTACGCGGGTTTATCTGTATTAATGCCCACCCACAGGGCTGCGCTGCCCACGTGCAAGAGCAAATTGATTACACTCGTGCCCAGGGCGCTATAGAAAATGGCCCCAAAAACGTGCTGGTTATTGGTTGCTCAACCGGTTATGGCCTGGCCTCGCGTATTACTGCTGCTTTTGGTTCCGGCGCCAAAACCCTGGGCCTGTGCTTTGAAAAGCCACCCACCGACAAAAAAACCGCCTCTCCGGGCTACTACAATACTGCGGCCTTTCATGCCGCCGCCGAGAAAGAGGGCCTCTATGCCCGCAGTATCAACGGCGATGCCTTTAGCAACGAGATTAAAGAGCAGGCTATTAACGCCATTAAAGAAGACCTGGGCAAGATCGACCTGGTGGTCTACTCGCTAGCCTCGCCGCGCCGTACCGACCCTACTACCGGCACCACTTATAGTTCGGTGCTAAAGCCCATTGGCAAAGGCTATACCGCTAAAAACCTCAACACCGACACCATGAAAATCGGCGAGGTGACCGTGGAGCCCGCCACCGAGCAGGAGATTCACGACACCGTCAAAGTGATGGGCGGTGAAGATTGGGAGCTTTGGCTGGCGGCACTGGATAAGGCCGGCGTATTGGCCGAGGGCGCCAAAACCGTAGCTTACACTTACCTGGGCGACAAGCTCACCTGGCCCATTTATGGCCGCGCGACCATTGGCAAGGCCAAAGAAGATCTGGACCGGGCCGCGCGTGAACTGAACAAGCAATTGGCTGCTAAAAACGGGAAAGCCAATGTGGCAGTACTCAAGGCGCTGGTTACTCAGGCCAGTTCGGCGATTCCGGTTATGCCACTGTATATGTCTATTCTGTTTAAGGTGATGAAAGAAAACGGCACCCACGAGGGTTGTATCGAACAAATTCAGCGCCTGTTTATCGAATGCCTGTACAGTGAAAATCCACGCACCGACAGCGACGGTCGCCTGCGCGTAGATGACAAAGAGCTGGACCCGGTAGTTCAGCAGAAAGTAGAAGCTATTTGGCCTGATGTGACTGAAGAGAATTTACTGGAGCTGACCGATTATAAAAGCTACCACGAAGACTTTTTAAAGCTGTTCGGTTTTGGTTTTGCTGGAGTCGATTACGATGCCGAAACATCGCCGTTAGTTGACCATAATTTTTGATCGACAGACGTTCTGTTATGACCTTGCTATTAACCAGTGTGCGTGGCCTTATCAGCCTGTTGTTATTTGTGCTGATAACCCTCGCCATTGGTATACCCCTGGTGTTGATGTCGCTGTTTAAATTGGTGCTGCAAAAATCAGTATATCGGCCCCTGCTGACCCGCTGGCTTGATAAAATTGCCAGTGCCTGGATTAGCTGTAACAACGCTCACCAACGCTGGTTGCTGCCCACGCAAATGCAGGTGAGCGGTGCTGAGGCATTCTCTCGGCGTCAGTGGTATATGCTGGTGGTCAATCACCAAAGCTGGGTGGATATTTTGGTATTGCTGCGGGTGTTAAACCGTCGTATTCCTTACTGGAAGTTTTTTTTAAAAAACTCTCTGATATGGATTCCGGTTTTAGGCCTGGCTTTTTGGGCGCTGGATTTTCCGTTTATGCGCCGTCATAGCAAAGAACAAATTGCCCGGGATCAAACTCTTGCCGGCCGCGACATTGAAACCACCCGAAGGCAGTGTGAACGCTACAGCAATAAACCCGTCACCATTATCAGCTACCTTGAAGGCACGCGTTTTACCGAGGCCAAGCATCGGGCCCAGAGCCCTCCTTACCAACATTTGCTACTGCCCAAGGCGGGCGGTATGGCCTTTACCTTGGCCGCCATGAACGGGCGCATTGAGCATTTGCTGGATGTCACTATTTACTACCCAGCAGGGCGTCCCACCTTTTGGGATTATGTCTGTGGTCGGGTAGAACGCATAGTGGTCGATATTAAGGTGCGCCCTATAGCGCCAGATTTAATAGGCAACTACAGCGAAGACGCCGCCTTTCGCGAGCATTTTCAAGCATGGGTAAATGATTTGTGGCAGCAAAAAGATGCGCTGTTAGAATCTCTCAACCAACACGATAAGTCATGAAAAGAACACACTTCACCTGGGCCCTGCTGCACCCGCGCTACTGGTTTTTTTGGCTGGCAACCCTACTGTGGGTATTAGTCGCACAGCTACCCTATCGCTGGCAAATGGCCTTGGCCCGCGCTATTACGCCGTTGCTTAATCTCAATAAGAAACGCACCCGCTTTGCTCGCATTAATATTCAAAAATGTTTTCCGCATTTATCCGAAGCCGAGCGCGAGCAGATGGTGCGTAAAAATGCCCAGTCTATGGCTATGGCCATTTTTGAAACCGGTATCGGCTGGTTTTGTTCGGGCAAACGCTTGCGTAAGCTGCATACCATCAAGGGCATTGAGCACATTGAAAAAGCGCGGGAGGAGGGCACAGGTATTTTATTGCTCACCACGCATTTTAGTACGCTGGACATTGGCAGCGCTTTTTTAGGCCAACATGTGGTGTTCGATGGTTTGTATCGCCCCCACAGCAATGCTGTTTACGATTACCTGCAACGCAAGGGCCGCGAAACCTATTGCGATGGTATAGCCATTCCTCGCGATAGCGTGCGCACCATGATCTCGCGCCTGCGCCAGGGCCGCGCCATTTGGTACGCACCCGACCGCGACCTGGGGCCAAAGAACAGCGTATTTGTGGATTTTTTTGGCGTACCCACTGCGATGATTACCGCCACCGGCAAAATCGCCGAAATGGGCCGGGCCAAGGTTATTCCCTTTACCCAGCGTCGTCTGGAAGACGGCAGCGGTTACGAGCTGGTCATCCACCCGGCTTTTGAAAATTTCCCCAGCGGCGACGACATTGCCGACACCCAGCGCATCGCCACTTTTATGGAAAGCGAAATCGCCAAATGCCCCGAGCAATACTTCTGGGCGCAAAAGCGCTTTAAAACCCGGCCCGATGGTGAGGCGTCGTTTTACGAGTGATAGCCCTTTCTGCAGGGGATTATTTTGTATAAGGTCTGCCAGCAAATCAGTCTACCTGCCAGGGA
>DATBNH010000503.1:0-1558 GCA_036554405.1 Cellvibrionaceae bacterium
TAAAATAATAAAAGCCAGAGAGAATTCACAATTCAAGACCTAATGGAATGGTCCGCCCCACTCCCAATACGGCTTCAAATGAGCCATGATGTGTGTGCGAACATACATCAACAAGAGCGGAGCAGACCATGAGCAATTGTAACCCAAAAAATGATGTTGCTGTACTGGGCATAGATTTAGCCAAACAAAGCTTTCAACTCCACGGTGTTGATAGCAATGGCGCAACGGTCTTGAAAAAGAAGTTGGCCAGGAAAGATCTTAGTAACTTTGTAGCCAGGCTTCCTGTCTGCCTCATTGGTATAGAGGCCTGTGGTGGCGCAAATTATTGGGTTCGAGTGTTTGAGAAGCTTGGCCACACGGTACATATGATTGCTCCCCAATTTGTAAAACCCTTTGTGAAATCCAACAAAAACGATGCTGCTGATGCCGAAGCGATATGTGAAGCGGTACAGCGCCCCTCAATGCGCTTTGTCCCATCTAAGAGCATTGAACAGCAAGACATCCAAAGCCTGCACCGAGTCCGAAGTCAGGCCGTCGCCAGAAGAACTGCGCAAGCCAACCAGATTCGAGGGCTTCTATTGGAATACGGGCTTATCATTCCACAGGGGATTTCCTATATCAGAAAATCGATACCTCTGATTCTGGAAGATGCCGATAACGAATTGACCGTGATGTTTCGGGAGATTCTGGCCTCCCTATACGATGAAATGGTTCACCTGGACGAACGCATTAAAACGCTGGAAAGAAAGCTTGAGTCACTTTGTGCACAGAATGCTGATTGCCAGCGTCTTTTGAGCATTCCAGGTATAGGCCTTCTTAGTGCTACGGCGATGGTGGCAGCTATTGGTGATATCAAAGCATTCAAGAATGGTCGAGAGCTGGCAGCCTGGCTGGGTTTGGTTCCTCGACAGCACTCGACTGGCGGCAAGCCAACGTTGTTGGGCATCAGTAAACGCGGGGACACCTACTTGCGAACCTTGCTTATTCATGGGGGACGCACCGTGGTGAGAGTGGCCGATAAGCATAGAGACAAACGTAATACCTGGGTAACGCAGCTAGAAGGCAGGCGAGGAAAAAATATCTCAGCGGTTGCTGTTGCCAATAAAAATGCACGGGTAGCCTGGGCATTGCTCAGTCATAAATCCACTTATCAGGCCGTTGCGGCATGATGCAAAGAATTTAACAGAGATCTGTTATCAACGAGTTGCGTAGATAAAGTTCAAGTGATGGCAAAAAAGGTAAAACCTGCATATCAGTAAGTCTGCGAGGGTCTCGGGCTCATTAGAAGCCGAAGACTTGATGAGACAGGTATGCGCGAATTCCATCAGGGCCAGAGGTTTTAATGACCTCACCCAAAGGCCGGATATATGGAAGCAACCTTTTTAAAATGACGAGAAATTTATCTTGCAATACGGGGCGGACCATATATGACCCCATGACCTGGTAAAGCTTTCCGTGCCAGGCGCTGGGGCAAGCCCAAGATCACCGGGGCTGGTGAGGTCAAATAATTCCGATGCCACGGTAAAGGGCGGAGCTTTGTGCTCGCTGCTGTCGATAA
>DATBNH010000651.1:0-4873 GCA_036554405.1 Cellvibrionaceae bacterium
GTTGATCGTTGATCGTTGATCGTTGATCGTTGATCGTTGATCGTTGATCGTTGATCGTTGATCGTTGATCGTTGATCGTTGATCGTGAACCAAAATTTAAGGATTAATCATGAAATTATTACGACTGGGTCAGCCCGGTGCTGAGCGTCCAGCTATTGTCGACAGCGAAGGTAAAATTCGCGATCTATCATCAGTTGTAGACGATATTGCCGGCGATTCGCTGAGCGACGCCAGCCTAAAAAAAATCCGCGCTTACGATATTTCAGCATTGCCTGAAATTAATTCCAGCGAACGCATCGGCCCCTGTGTGGGACGTGTAGGTAAATTTATTTGCATCGGCCTTAACTATGTAGATCACTGCGAGGAAACCGGTGCCGAAGTGCCCAAAGAACCAGTGGTGTTTATGAAAGCCACCAGCGCTATTTGCGGCCCCAATGACGGCATTATTAAACCGCGCGGATCAGAAAAGCTCGACTGGGAAGTAGAGCTGGGTATTGTGATTGGCCGCGAGGCAAAATACGTTAGCGAGAGTGAGGCGGAAAACTATATTGCCGGTTACTGCGTGGTACACGATGTCTCTGAACGCAGCTTTCAGTTAGAGCGCGGCGGCCAGTGGGACAAGGGTAAAGGATGCGATAGCTTTGGCCCTATTGGTCCTTATCTGGTCACGCGCGACGCGGTAACTGATCCGCTCAATTTGAATTTGTGGCTCAAGGTAAATGGTAAAACGTATCAGAATTCAAGCACCCGCAATATGGTGTTTGGTCCCGCGCAACTGGTATCTTATTTAAGCCAGTTTATGAGCTTGCAACCGGGCGATATAATCTCCACTGGTACGCCGCCGGGTGTGGGCCTGGGACAAACACCGCCGGTGTATTTGCAGGTAGACGACAAAGTGGAGTTGGGCATTGAGCATCTCGGCCAACAAACCCAAGTGGTTTCTCCATCGGCCTGACGTGCAGAAATAATTTATAGAGGTGCCCCCGTGCGATTGTTAATAATTGTCTGCGCTGTTTTAACGCTGAGCGCTTGTGCTCATCCCGTTTCTCAAACCCGTGAACTGGTGGTGTGGCCGAACGGCACCGCCAATCAAGTGGTGGCCTTTACCCACAGTGAAGAAAAACCTTTAACCGGTTCCAGCCTGACGGTGGGGGAACAAAACAATGTGCGGCTGGAGCACCAGGCCGGGCAGCTACATATTCGCTGGCAGCAAGCCGGTTGGGCCGGCGTAGGTTTTCAGGCGGAGCCCGCGGTAGATTTGCGTAGCTGGCGCCAGGGTTATCTGCAATTGGCTATGTCGGTGGAGGCGGATGCCGGGACTGGCATTGAAATTGGCCTGCTGGGCGAGCAGGGTGTAGAGCGGCGAGTATCGGTGGATCGCCAGTTGCAAGCACTTGCGGGCAAAGGGCCGCAAACGGTGAATATGCCGCTGTCTTGCCTGCTGCGCGAGCTAGATAACGCCAGTGGAATTGCCACACCGCTGCGTTTGGCGCTGGGCGGTAACGGCGAGATCACTCTGGGTCAGGTGGCCTTTGTTGCCGAGCCTCTGGCGGGTGGGTTAATGCTCAATTGCCCCGACCCCGACACGGTAGCCATTACTCCGGCAATGCTGGATGCCCAATGGGCCAGAAGCTGGTGGTTACCGCGCCACCAGCAAAAACGGCAAGAGGCCGCCAACGGCGATCCGCAGATCGTGTTTTTGGGTGACTCCATAACCCAGGGTTGGGAAAACGAAGGTGCCGAAGTGTTTGACCACTACTTTGGTCGGTGGCGCACGCTGAATTTGGGTTTCGGCGGCGATCGCACAGAGAATGTACTTTGGCGGTTACAGCACGGCGCGGTGGATGACATTGCCCCCGAGCTGGTGGTACTGATGATTGGCACTAACAACACCGGCCACCGCCAGGATAAACCGGCACGTGTGGCCGAGGGCGTTGATAAAATAGTGCAAGAGCTGCGCTCGCGCCTGCCGGAAACAAAAATCCTGTTGCTGGCTATCTTCCCGCGCAGTGCCGAGGCAGGCGATTTGCCACGGCGCAATAACACGCTGATTAACGCCCGGTTACGCAACTTTGCCGATGGCGAAAAAGTGTTTTTCCACAACCTCAACAGCATTTTTCTGGATAAACACGGCAACTTGTCTGAGCAGCTGATGCCCGATCTGCTGCACCCCAATGCCGAGGGCTATCGATTGCTGGCCCGTGAATTGGCTCCGCTGGTTGATAGGCTAATCGAAACACCCTGATATTTCCGCGAGCCGGGTTCTCCGGCTCGTCTTTTTTGCCATAAGTGCAACCTTTGCCATTGTTTGTTCGTCTCAGTAGTGCGAAATGAATCTCTGTTCAGTGATGGGGAAACGCGTTAGCATAAAGTCAGATTAACAGAGCGGGGGAAGCCCCACGGAGGTTGTATGAGAAATGCAAAGTGGTTAGCCCTTTTGGGCCTCGGCCTTGTGCCTTTCAGCGTCAGCGCAGCTGCAGCGAATGATACCGGTTGGTATCTCGGCGGCAAAGCGGGCCTGGCCTGGGGCGATGCCGTGTCGTATCGTGCCGATATCTATCGTAGCGACGATACCGAACACTTGGGCATGTACGGCGGTTATCACTTTACGCCCTGGCTGGGGGTGGAGAGTTCCTGGCTGGTGACCAGTAACATGAATAACAGCTATGACTATTACGAAAGCGCTCATTATTACGCCTTCTCGTTAACGCCGAAAGTGTCACTGCGGGTAAGCCCCATATTTTCTCTCTACGGTAAAATCGGCATCGCTTGGCTGGGCTATGGTGAAGACTTTATCGATGACGACTATTATGACGATCCGGAAGACCGTTCCTGGAGCGATCTGGTGGGAACCATTGGCGTGGGCGGCCAGTTCGACATTACCGATGGCGTCAAACTGAGAATTGGCTACGAGTACTTCGATGGTACCCTCGACAGCGACGAAAGCAGTCGTTACTGGCGTCGTCAGGACGGCAGCATAGACGTGCAGCTGGATACCGCCTATATCGGTGTGCATTACCAGTTCTAGACTCGGACGATCACCGATCACCGATCGGTGATTCATCCCTGAAGGGTAGATGCCCCATGGGCGTTGGGGATTTTCTGCCGACTGATTGATGGAGCTTGTATGAAAAAAATTGTTGCCAGTTGTTTAGTACTTTTGTTTCCGCTAATGGCCAGTGCTTCGCCGCTGCCAACCAAGCCTCATGTCTATGTAGAGGGTAGCGCAACGGTTGAAGTGCAGCCCGATATGATGGCGTTTTCGGTCGAGCTTGCCCACATTGCCGATACGGTGGCCGACGCTAAAGCGAATGTTGATAAACGCTCACGGGTGTTGATTGATCTGTGCAAGAAGCTCGGTATAGCACCTGAAGATATTGCCACCACCGCTTTGCGCGTTAACCCCAATATTGTTTACGAAGACGGCAAGCAAGTTCCCGCCGGTACTCAGGTATCGCGCACGGTTGATATAACCTTAAAAGACCTTACCCGGTATGCCGAGATGATGCGCGCTTTAGTGGCTGCGGATATTTCGCAAACGGTTTCTACCCGGTTATTGGTTTCTGAAGAAAAGTCCGTTACTGATCAGGCATTGGTTAAAGCAATGGATGACGCCCGAACCCGAGCCGAGCGCTTGGCGACAGCTCAGGGTAAGCGCCTGGGCGAAGTCTATTCGATTTCTGAATTTATGACCCGGGGTGATGAACGCTACACGCTACAGGTTTCTCGCCAGCTGATGGGTGATGCTGTTGATGCGGGAGTGCAGGCCGATTCAATGCGCGCGTCTGAACCTTTCGAGCCCGGTGTTATTAAAGCAACGGCACAGATATATGTGGTGTATTTACTTAGGAACCTCTGAATAAGTCTAGGTAGTGTCTGCGCGAGTCCAAAACGTTCAGCCCGTAAGACGTTCTTGGCAGGGAATGCTGGTTGCCTGCACGGATGCAGGTAAGGGGTGAGAGCAGGATGCGGTAAGCTTTGCCCTTTCCAAGAAGAATGACGCAGCGGATGGGCGTTTTGGCCGCGCCCTTCGGGGCCTTCAGCGCTTTCCGATCTCTGCGTTAATGTTTTTTGACAGACCACCAGTATGCCTGCAAAACATTGCCTTGATCTCGAAAAGCGCTGAAGGCCAGACGCTGCATAGACTTGTTCAGAGGTTCCCGAAATGATCCAATGAAACAGTTTTTAAAGAAGGCACTGTCCATCCTGCTGGCTTTGATGCTGTTATGGCTAATACTGTTTTTGTGGGTCGCTGTAGTGGAGTACAGCCCGCCGATTACAGCCACAGTTAATTGGCGTGTGCCTGCACAAGCGGCCACTATTATCACCGGTTTTGGTTTGGTGATTTTCGCATTGCCCAGTGCAATTATTTGGACGCTTATGCACAGTTTGCTTGCTACCACCAAACTCGGTGGTGCCTCGCGTTGTTTTATATCGGCGTTATTGGCAGGGCTTTTATGCCCGCTGTTGTTGTTCGCTTTTTTCAGTGGATTTACTCTGGCCGATATGCTGGCAGGGCTTAAATTTATAGTGATCGTGATCCCCGTTGCACTGTTGAGTGCCGCCTGTTATTGGCTACTGTTTCTATATCCGCGCAAGCGCTAATCACCCTTCCGCCTACCCCAGTGAGACACAAAGCATAGGGATGCGTATATTCACTGGACAGAGAGGGTGACGACGATGCGGTATAAATTTTTGAGCTTATGGATTTTGTACGGTTGGCTGCTAAGTCAGCCGGTGCTGGCAAATGATGATGCCTGGCTCCATTGGCAGGAGGGTCGCGCGGCTTTGTTGCTGCGCCACTCGCTGGCCCCGGGCACCGGTGATCCGGGGCTTCCGGAACAAGAATAATCTTTACCTGCCGTGCCAGGGA
>DATBNH010000592.1:0-5540 GCA_036554405.1 Cellvibrionaceae bacterium
TACTGTTCCACGAGCCGCCGTGCAAGGCAACAACAACTCCGTCTTCGGGCTGTTTGGTGATGTAGTTAATGACCCCGCCAATAGTGCTTGGGCCGTAACGCAAGGAGGCGGCGCCTTTAAGCACTTCAACACTGCCCATACGCTGAATGCGCGGGTTGTAATAGCGGCCATTACCCACAAACAAGCCCGGTGCCACAGGCACGCCATCTTCCAGAATTAATGTCTTATAGTCGCCCGAACTGAGACCGCGAATACCGATATTAGCGACGATTGCGGTTTCCTCTTCCGGTTTTATGGCCACACCTGGTACGCCGCGAAGCGCCTCTTCAGTGGAGCGAGGTTGCATCAGGGTGATAGCTTCGCTGGTTATGATGCTTACGGCCCCCGGTTGACGCTCGACGTCACCTTGTGCCTGGCCGATAACATAAATAGCGGGTAATACCAACTTCTCTTGTGCCAACGAGGGCAGGCTGGCAGTCAAACTGGTTACTGCAAGCGCCAGAGCAAGGCGCTTGGATGGAATACAGCGGGCGGCCGAAGGGCGCATATCAGCTCCTGTTAATGGGCATGAGGGATAGAGCGCGCAATATACAAACAATAACCATTACCATCAAGTAATTGTTATGATTTAGATTAAATTTCCCGATTGGGTGATTACGAGAGAATCCTTCCGAATGGCCACGCGTCTGTTGACCTACACCAGCAAAAAGGGGCAGGGGTAGTTTTTCACCTGGGTGGGGGATGGTTGTGGTGGCCTGATGGCCACGGCTTGAGCTTACTCCGCCCCCCTATCAAGCAGTTGCATGGTTGATAGTGAGGCTGCGAAATTACTTGGTGTTGATGAATGGTACTTGCAAGTGGCTTCAGGGCCTGGTGAGACGGGTGTTGACCCATCAACCGATTTTTTTATAAAAAATCTTGGAGTTACGCTGAAAGTTATACAGGGATTTTTTGGCCATAGGCAAGTCATCCAGATTGCCCGGCTCAAACCCTTGTTCCAGAAACCAGTGCGCGGTTTGCGTAGTGAGTACAAACAGTTGTTTGATCTGCTTCTTGCGAGCCAGTTTTTCCATTTCTTGTAGCAACAGAGCGGCACGGCCGCCTTTGCGGTAATCGGGATGGGTGGCCACGCAGGCCAGCTCTGCCATATCGTCAAAGGGGTAAAGCGCGGCGCAGGCAATAATGGCGCCGTCTTTTTCCAGCACGCTGAATTGATTGATTTCGGTTTCCAGCAACTCTCGCGAGCGGCGCACCAGGATCCCCTGGTTCTCCAGGGGGGCCAACAACTCCAAAATGCCGCCGACATCATCAATGGTGGCGGTGCGCAATTGCTCATAGTGGCCCGAGTAGACCATGGTGCCGAGCCCATCGCGGGTAAATAGCTCGGTGAGCAGAGCGCCATCGCTGGTGTAGTTAATTAACTGCGCTCGCTGCACACCCTGCAGGCAACTCAAATAAGCACTGCCGAGGGCCTGTTGTAAAAGCTCGGGCATGTTCTCGCCGTGTTCATCAAAATGGCGTTTGCATTCGCTCAAGGTAAGCTGGCGTATCAATGAGCCGTCGACATCGCTGACGCCATCGCTATCGCAATAGGCCAGCAGTTTATCGGCTTTAATAGCAGTGGCTACTTGAGTGGCAACATCGGCATAGGTGAGATTAAACACCTCTCCCGTTGCCGAATAACCAAGGGGCGATAACAGGGCAATAGCGCCGGCATCCAGCGCCCGCGCCAACTGCGGTACATTGATACGGCGCACCTTGCCGGTGTGTTGTAAATCCACGCCATCAATAACCCCGTGGGGCATGGCTGAGACAAAGTTACCACTGGTCACTTCAATGCGCGAGCCGTGCATGGGCGAGTTGGGCAAGCCGGTAGAGAGTGCAGCCTCAACCATAATGCGCGCTTCACCTACCGCTTGCAGTACCGAGGCCAGACTTTGGCTGTCGGTAATGCGCAGTTTTTTATGAAAAAGGCCTTGGCAGTTATTTTGGGCAAGTCTTGCATCAATTTGTGGCCGCGCACCGTGCACCAAAACCAGCCGCACGCCGAGGCTACTGAGTAGGGCGATATCGTGAATGATGGTGTTGAAGTTGGCGTGTAGCAGCGCTTCACCGGGCAGCATAATAACGAAGGTGCGACCCCTGTGCGCATTGATATAGGGAGATGAATGCCGAAACCAGGTTACATAATTCTGTGTTGTGCTCACGTTTGGGCCCCTATTGCATTGGGATTCTTATGAAAACAAAATGTACTGATCAAACCTTTAAGAATGGTTACCATCGGTGCAATCTGGGCAATATCTATGAATTCATCGCGCTGATGCGCCTGATTGATAGACCCAGGGCCAAGTATAACTGTTTGCATACCAAGGGCTTTAAAAAACGGGGCTTCGGTGGCAAAGCCCACAGCTTCGGCCTTGTGGCCGGTGAGCTGTTCGGCTACCCGAATCAACTCCGAATCACGCGGCTCATAAAAAGAATCCACACCTTCGAACAGGGTGGAAAATACAATATCGACACCACGCTTTTCGGCCACGGGGCTCAACAGGTTTTGAATGTCGAGGCGCAGCTCATCATTATGCATGCCGGGCAGTGAGCGCAAGTCGAAATGCAATTCGCACTCCCCACAAATACGGTTTGCACCGTCGCCGCCGTGTACACAACCGAGGTTTAATGTGGGTACATTGACCGCAAAGCCCGGATTTTGAAACCGGCTTTGCAGTGTGTCGCGGTAAGTGAGTAGTGCACCCATTACCTCGTGCATGGCTTCCAGTGCATTGTTGCCCAGGAGGGGGTTGGATGAGTGGCCGCTTTTGCCCTGTACCCGAATGGCCTCCATTAAAATGCCCTTGTGCATATTGATGGGCACCAGACCGGTGGGTTCGCCCACCACGGCAAACCGGGCCATGGGCGCGCCGGCTTCCACCAGCGAGCGGGCGCCGCTCATGCTGCTCTCTTCATCGGCGGTGGCCAGAACCATAATCGGTTGTTGTAGTTGTTTGGGGTTGATGTCCCGCAGCGCCTCCAGTACCGCCGGAAAAAAACCTTTCATATCGGTGGCGCCGAGGCCGAATAATTTTCCGTCGCGATGGGTCAGGGCGAAAGGGTCGCTCTGCCAGTGATTTTCATCATAGGGCACGGTATCGCTGTGGCCCGCCAGGATTAGGCCGCCCTCACCCTCACCCAGAGTGGCGAGCAGATTATACTTGCCCGGGTGCCCGTTTATGGCCATTACTTCCACCCGAAACTCCAGATCAGCGAGCCAGTTGGCCAATAGATCGATAACCGCTTTGTTACTCATGTCCCAGCGCGGAACTGCGCAGCTTACTGAAGGCGCGGCCACTAGCTGAGTAAGGAAATCGGTATAGCGGTGAATATCGGTTGGCATGCAGGGCGCTCCGGAAAGTGAACGCGCAGTGTAATACAGGTGGGGGTGGTCGGGAAATGGAGAAGCACTGAATGGGGTTGACTATGCCCGTCGTGCTCTTCACCTTTAAGGCGTCCGACGTCCGACGTCCGACGTCCGACGACTACCCAAACACACCCTTGAAGAAAAAGAAAAACAAAATGGCCAGGCCAGCACCGGCGGGCAAGGTGATAATCCACGACATAAAAATGGTGCCCACTACACGCAGGTTCAGTGCGCCAATACCCCGTGCCAGGCCCACACCGAGTACAGCCCCGACCAGAGTGTGCGTGGTTGACACCGGCAGGCCGGTACCCGAGGCCAGTACCACGGTGGCAGCGGCGGACATTTCGGCGGCGAAGCCGCGGCTTGGGGTCAGTTCGGTAATTTTGCGGCCGATGGTGGCCATAACTTTAAAGCCATAAGTGGCAAGACCGATGACAATACCAAAGCCACCAATCAGCAAAACCCAAGTGGGTACGGCCGCGGTAGAGGTGACGCTGGATGTGGCCACAACACTCACTACTGCCGCCAGCGGGCCGACGGCATTGGCCACATCGTTGGAGCCGTGGGCAAAAGCCATGGCGCAGGCGGTAAAAATCATTAAGATAGCGAACATCTTCTCGACATTGGCAAAGCGGTGTGTGGCTTCACGAGCCATGTCGCGCTCCACTTTACTTAAAAAATAAACGCCGACCCCCGCTGCTATCAGTCCAATGACGGCTGAGATGATAGCGCTATGGGCAAAACTCAATGAAAAATCTGCATCTTTTAGAACGTGCTTGAGACCCTTTAGCAGAGTCACCATACTGATCAAAAAGCCTACGGCAAAGATATAAAAAGGGATGTAGCGTTTGGCGTTATTGAAGGGGTCTTCGGTGTTGAGAATCAAGTGCTGAACCGAGCGAAAAATCCAGAAAGCGATGGTGCCTGCCAGTAGCGGCGACACTACCCAGCTGGCGACAATAGACCACACCTTGCCCCAGGCGACGGCATCTACCGAAATGCCTACCGCGGCGAAACCGACAATGGCTCCAATTATTGAATGAGTAGTGGATACCGGCCAACCGAGCAGACTGGCAATGAGCAGCCAGGTGCCCGCTGCCAGCAGAGCCGAGAGCATACCGTAGACCAGCAGTTCCGGTGTATCGCTCATCAGCGAGGGGTCTACTATGCCGCTTCTGATAGTGGCCGTTACTGAGCCGCCTGCCAAATAGGCACCCAGAAATTCAAAAACCATGGCGATAATAATCGCCTGTTTGATGGTTAGCGCCTTGGAGCCCACCGAGGTGCCCATGGCGTTAGCGACATCGTTGGCGCCCACGCCCCAAGCCATAAACAGACCAAATACACAGGCGAGAATAAGCAGGATATGGCCGTACTCTGCGATTACAAGCATAGTAGATTACTTCCCAAAAACAGTTTTTATCAGAGTTTTATCAACGCGCCAGTAGCAGCTGCAAGCGGCTACCAACGGATTGGGCACGGTTGGCGAGATCGCCAATCCAGTCAATCACCCGGTACAGGAACATCACGTCCACGGGCGGTAAGTCCGCCTCCAGGTGAAACAGTGACGCGCGAATGGTGACTTCCAGTTGGTCGTTACTGCGTTCGATCTGGTCGAGCTTTTCGATCATGTTTTCCACCAGCGTCAATTCGCGGCCACTAAAACCGGTTTCCAACAGCTCATCCAGCTCGTTGATAGCCGTTAGTGCCTGCTCGGCGGCGAGCACTGCCGATTGCACAAAGGCGACAACCTGCTCGTGCAGTTGTGCCGGAATCATCATTTTGCGCCCGAGCATAATGCCGGCAATATCTTTGGCGCGATTGGCAATGCGGTCCTGGGTGCTTAGCAGTTCCAATAAGTCGGTGCGGGGCACAGGTAAGAACAAGCTTTTGGGCAGGTGCAGGCGCAGCTGCTTTTTCAGGGCATCGGCCTCGTGTTCAACGTCGGTAATGGCCTTTTGAATGGCTTCGGCCTGCTCCCAATCATCACCAATCACTGCCTCGAAAAAATCCACCAACTTGCGCGCAGCCCTTACAGCCACTTCCATATGCTCTTGCATAGGCTTGATGGGGGAGTGCCCAAACAGACTCGAAAAAGGATTGCCAAGCGCCATAAAATCACCTTCCA
>DATBNH010000600.1:0-1695 GCA_036554405.1 Cellvibrionaceae bacterium
TTGGTTAAGCGGTATTTTTGTAGCCTACTGCTGGGCTTGCTTGGAAGGGTGTATTCGATTTCTCCCGCCTCTAGCAAGGTCTCGATGGTGCGTTTAAATGCGCCGGTCTTGGACTTCAAGCCCAAGGCGGTGACGAGTTCCGTTGCCGACCGAGGCTTGTCTGCCAGGGCTGCTAGGATTAGGCTGGCCTGAGAGGAGGCACTACTCACAGTAGATGACTGGGCCCCTGACTGGGCCCCTGACTGGGCCCTCTCCGTATTCACCGTATGGCTGGCCGCCAAATACACGCTCACGCGCAGGCGCAGGCCCACTTCTTCTATTTTTGGCTCCTGCAGGCCTTGGCTTTTGGCCTCTTCAAACATGCGGCGCACACCGGTGCCCCACTGTTCAATCAGGTTCAGCTCGCGGAAGGTACGGGCAATGACATGGTTGCGAATGCGTGAAGTGCCTTGCTTCATTTCCTCAATAGTCATGCCGGGCAGTAATATGCCAGGGCTTTCCACTTCAATTCGGTCATCCAGAAAGGTTACCCGAATCGGCGCGCCGCGCTGGGAGTAATCACAATGAGCCAAGGCATTGATGACAACTTCCCGCAAAATGCCCAGGGGAATGCTCCAAACATCTTTACGCCGGACATCAGACAGGTCAGCACTGCGATAGGCATGTTTTTTTAGAAATTGCATCACCTCATCCACTGTCTGCGGCAATGGTGAATGGATATCCATATGATCAAAAATATCTAGCTTGGTGGTGCCTAAAAATCGGCCACACTGCACCCAGGCATCAGAGAAGTAGTGGTTGCGCTGGCGGCCAAATAGCAGAAAACCTCCCTGAGTGGGTACCGTCTTGTTCTGATGGTGTGTCAGGATTTTTAGGGTTAGAAGGTCTGCTTGGGTGATGTTTCGCGCCCCATCGAAAGCGGCCTGAACAGCCGCCATGTCCAAATCTGCTTCATCTAGCTGCGGCATGGCCTGCTCGTCAAAGGCTGCGCCCCCAGCGGAGCGTTGCAACTCCGCCACCAGCTCAGCGTCCGCTTGTCGGTTGCTGGACCCCAAACGAACGTACACGCCCTCGGCTAAGCCTTTGCGCAGCGCATAGTGAGGACGGGTATTACTTAAAAACACCTCGACCACCAAGAGCGTTTTGCCCTCGACTGTGACCATGTCGATATTGGGTACCAATCGCGGGGCAATGGCGTCGTTCACCAGGTTCGCCAGTTTTTCCTCATCGTCTAAGGGATTACTCACGCCCACCAGTTGTTTGTCGTCATCGACGCCAACTACCAACTGCCCACCCGCTGTGTTGGCAAAGGCCACCAGGGCCTTGATGATGCTTTTCGGTGCGGATAGATCGCGTTTAAATTCCAGGGTTTTGCCTTCTGGCTGTTCAAGTAAGTCCTGAATCCTCATAGGCGGCCCCTGGCTTCTTTAACCTGCACCATAGCTTGAGGCGGGGTGTCCGCCACGGCAAAGCGAGCGATAAAATTGGCGATAAGTTGTGCCTGCTCGTCATCAAAGAGGCCATCAATACCATCCTGATGCAGGCTGGTGAAGGGCTGTTCATAAAGGCGGCTGACGCTGATTTGGCCGGTGCTACAGATTTCTTTCTTTAGCAACGCTAAAAAGCGCTGTTGCAGGCTATCGAGGCGAATGTGGTGCTCTTGAATAAACTGCTCGAATTTTTTCTCTATGTCGG
>DATBNH010000628.1:0-1641 GCA_036554405.1 Cellvibrionaceae bacterium
TAATCCGTCGAAAGCAGCGCCCTCGCTACGAATTGGAGCTTAAGTGAGTGCCATTCAGGCCGGGGCTCGCTTGTCCTAAAAACGTTGCTAATCAAACCACTGCAACTGAGGCCGCAATTTAACCACCTCGCCGACTATCAGCAAAGTCGGGCCGTGCACGTCGCTGTTGGCAACTTTGTCGGCAATGCCGGCCAAGTCCGACACCAATACTCGCTGCTCGCGGGTGGTGCCCTTCTCTACCAACGCCACCGCCGTTGTAGCGGCGCGGCCATTGTCGATCAGCTTTTGGCAAATTTCAGCCAAACCCACCAGCCCCATGTAGAACACCAGTGTTTGCCCCGGCGCGGCCAGCTCCGGCCAGCTTAAATTGGGATTGTCGGTTTTTAAATGGCCGGTGACAAAGCGCACCGACTGGGCGTGATCGCGATGGGTGAGCGGTATGCCTGCATAGGCGGCGCAACCGGAGGCCGCGGTAATCCCCGGCACCACCTGAAAAGGAATATTGTGCTCGGCCAGAAGCTCAATCTCTTCACCGCCACGGCCAAATATAAATGGGTCACCGCCTTTTAGGCGCAGCACTCTTTTGCCTTGCTGCGCCAAATCAACCAGTAACTGATTAATCGCCGGTTGCTCAAGGGTATGCTTGCTGCGTTGTTTGCCCACATAAATTCGCTCGGCATCGCGACGTACCAATTCCATCACTTCGGGCGAGACCAGCCGATCGTAAAGTACCACTTCGGCCTGTTGCATTAACCTGAGCGCTTTAAGCGTTAAGAGTTCTGGGTCGCCTGGGCCCCCGCCGACCAGATAAACCTCGCCAGTCATCAGGCCCGATTGATCGGCTGCCAATTGCTCAGCCATTAACTCATCGGCCCGTACATCCTGCCCAGCAAAAGCCTGCTCGGCTGCCGGGCCCTGTAAGGCGGCCTCCCAAAAACGTCGGCGCTCATCGCCACTGGTAAAAGCTTGCTTCACCCGTTCGCGCCAGCGACTGGCAAGGCCTGCCAGCAGGCCATAGCCTGCGGGGATTAACGTTTCCAGGCGACTGCGCACCATACGTGCTAGCACCGGCGCCTCGCCACCGCTGGAGATTGCAATCACCAACGGTGATCGATCAACAATGGCGGGGGTAATTACCGTACACAGCGCAGGGCTGTCTACCACATTAACCGGCAGCTGACGGGCCCGAGCATCGGTGGAGACTTGCTCGTTGACCTCGGCAATATCAGTAGCGGCCACTGCCAGCACCGCGCCGTCCAGATCACCACTTTGGTATTCGCGCAAGTGAGCACTACCGCCGGTAGCATCCAACAGTTGTTGTAGTTCGGTTTCAATTTCCGGGGCGATAACCACAAGGCGCGCCCCGGCCTTAACCAGTAAGCGCGCCTTGCGCGTGGCAATGTCTCCCCCGCCAATCAGCACGACTCGCTGATCCTGCAGGCGCATAAAAACGGGGAAGTACTGCATAAGGATTAAGCCTTAGCCAAACGTTTAACACCGCCCATAAAGGGCTGCAAAATCTCGGGCACCAGTACGCTGCCATCGGCCTGCTGGTAATTTTCGAGCACCGCCAGCAAGGTGCGGCCAATGGCCAGGCCCGAGCCGTTTAAGGTGTGCAGCAGTGCCGGCTTACCCTCGGCA
>DATBNH010000077.1:0-2142 GCA_036554405.1 Cellvibrionaceae bacterium
AGAGCCTGTAACGATCGCTGAGACCCTACCGGCGGACACAGCGCCGGCCCCACCGGTAAAGCCCGCCACTGACTATTTAATCAGAGGCTTACAGCGGGGGCAAAACCGATTGTTTGAATACCTGGGAGTAAACCTTGAAGACAGTTTTCATCCCTGCCTTGGCGATCAGCAAGTGCTGCGTTGCGAGAACACCGAATTAGCGCACTGGGATCAGGTAACAGAGCTTAATCGCCCACTGTTACTGACATTGATTACCCGGGAAAGACTAACCGCCTATGCAGTGCTTACGGGAATTGAGGATGAATATGCACAAGTGCTGGATGCTAACAATCAGCCGGTAACGGTTTCGCTGGCAGAGCTCGGTCCGCTATGGACAGGAAGCGCCTTTTACGCCTGGCGTAGCCCGCCGGGTTTTCGTGGAGCCTTAACTCAGGGCGACAGGGGGCAATTGGTGGCTTGGTTGGCAGAACAATTTGCCCTCATGGATGGACAACAAAGACCGTTGGCGCAGGATGTCTATAATCGGGCGCTGGCCGAGCGGGTAAAGATTTTTCAGCAGCAGTCGGGGCTCGTTGCCGACGGCATTGCCGGGCCTCAAACCCTAATGAAAATCAACGAGGCTATGGGCCTTGATACAACACTTAAACGCCAAGGCGTTGCATCGCATTCTGCGGTAGAGCATTCGCCAGCGACAGGTCAATAGCCACTATGAGTCTACTTCTTGAAGCCTTGCGCAAAGCCGATCAGGAGCGACAAGCTGCGCAGCAGGTGCCCGGCCTCAATGCGCAACATGACTTGCCTCGGGCTTTCGCTCACCGTGCGTTATTGGGGTGGCTTGTGGTGTTGGTGGCTGCACTGTTATTAGTCTTATTGGTTTGGTGGTGGGTGGCTTTGGTAAAGCAAAGCCCGACTCCAGTTGTTACAGAGGCTATGCAAAACAGTACCAAAATAGAACCCATTAATGAGCCATTGCCCATCCTCCTGGATGAACCAATACCAGAGGAGGTGGATGAGCCCATGCCCATCAGTAACCCCAACCCCTTGGACAATAGCTTGCCCGCATTATTGCCCGAGCCAAATATCAACACTGATGTACAACAAGCCCCGGTGCCGGTAGTCAAGCCCCCAGGTCGTTTTGATGCGCACTATCAACGGGCGGCAGAGCAAAGTGATCCTTCCGACGCGGAAGATGAAGCCATTCAGCAGTTATATCAGCAGCCAGCCGTGCAAAGTGAGCCTGTTGCACCTGCAGCAGTATTGCCGGAGCAGCCGGTTATAGGTGGGGTGCGTGATCTTCCTTTATCGGTGCAAAACCGTGTACCCACATTAATGTATTCGGCGCATTTTTATGAATCGCAGGCCACCCCTAGTGTGATTCTGAATGGCCAACGATTGTATAAAGGCGGCACCATTAGCGGCATGAAGGTTGAAGATGTTCATGCCGATGGGGTGGTGTTGCGTTTAAATGAGCACGTATTTAAATTAAATGCGCTTAACAGTTGGGTGAACATGTGAATAGCTACCACCGACTTTTAGGCGCTACCAAGGCAAGTCACTGCCATCCCAGTGCACAAAGCGGCCATTGTCTTCGGCGGTCAACGCGGCGATAACCCGGCACAGTCGCTCAGCCGTTTGTTCGGGTGTAAAGAGTTTGTCGGCGGAATAATTCTGGGTAAAAGGCTCCGACAGCGCGCTTTGGGTAGTGCCTGGATGCAGGGCGATCACACAGCTGTGTTTGTGGCGCCGAGCCAGTTCAATGGAAGTGGTTTTTATCAGCATATTCAGTGCCGCCTTGGAGGCGCGGTAGCCGTACCAGCCGCCTAATTGATTGTCGCTTATCCCAGCCACCTTAGCGCTCAACATAACAATTTTTGAGGCCACCCTGGGCGAGAGTAGAGGGGTCATATACTTGAGCAAGAGCGCGGGAATAACGCTGTTAATATCGAAATACTGCAGCAGTTGTTCGCGGTTGAGATCGGCCAGTTTTTTCTCTGGCAAAAAGTGTTGATTATGCAGTATGCCAATGCAGGAACTAATCAGTGTCGGTGCCGGGTAATCACGGCGCAATGCTTCAGTCAGTTGGGCCAGGGATGCTTCGCTGTAATCTGTAGAGTAAATGGCCTGGTAGGGGCGATTTGGCGG
>DATBNH010000003.1:0-9227 GCA_036554405.1 Cellvibrionaceae bacterium
GTGGCTCACTTTTGTCAATATTCAGCGTTTTGAGCAAGCGCGGCTCAGTGGCGCAGGCACCTTTGGTCGTGACTTCGCTCTCCAGCGCCAGGGCGGCCCGCGGGCCTTCGCTCTCCAGTATAAAGACGTTGTTCCCCGCGGTTTGCACACGGGCAAAACCGTGGCTCTGTCCCAGAGTCATCAGTAACGGTGCACGATTTGGGTCGTCCGGGGACACGGCTTCAAGCGTGATATCACCGTTGCTGAAATGGTGGCGGCGACGCAGGGTGTAGTGTTCCACCTGGCCGTTGGGCAGGGGGACCTGTAAGGTTTCCCCCTCGGGTAATTGGCGCAGGGTGTCAGGGTTCAGCGTGACGGGATGCAATGTGGCATTGCCCACGGGGCGGGTTTTGAAAAAACTATCCTGTAGCCGATATTTGTTGTGTTTCTCCGCATCTGGAGGGCTTGCGGGTGTCAGCGTCCAAGCGGTAGCAGCCAGGCTGGCGGAAGGTGCCAATAGCCCGCAGACGATCAACAATAGAAGATAGCGCATGCAATATCCGGTGTGTTAGGGCCTGTTAACACTGTTTGAATACAGCCTGTTGCGACTAAAAATTCGCCAATCAAGGCGCGAGGAGAGTGGTTTGGTGGTTCCAAATGAACGACGAGCAACGCCGAGTGGCGGATTTTTAGCCGCAACCCGAAGGGCTGGAGCCAGTTTTGTCCCCACCGTTGTTGCCGTTCGCTTATTTGGAACCACCAAACTGCACTCACGGCGCCTAGCTGGGAACAAAAGTGGCTTCCAGCAGGTTGTATTCAAATAGTGCTAACAGACCCCTAGTGTCTTCCTAGTCTCGCGGCCAGTGTAGTCAAGCATAGGGCAGGGTGCAATGGCGTCCGGCAAAGCTTGCTACAATAGCCAAACCGGACAATTTACAGAGGTGATGATGTACGCGGGAGAGAGAATTAACAGTATTACTCATCTGGTGGGCGCGGTGCTGGCGCTGGTGGGTTTTGGGGCGCTTTTGACCATCAGTATTCAGCAGATGGATGCTCGGCTGATTGTGGGCTACGTCATCTTTGGCGTGACGCTGATTCTGCTCTATACCATGTCTACCCTTTACCACAGTTTTCGCTCGCCTCAGGTCAAGCGGATATTCAAAAAGCTCGATCATGTGTCCATTTATCTGTTGATTGCCGGCACCTACACGCCTTTTATGTTGGTGACGGTGGGCGGAGTCACCGGCTGGGTAATGCTGATGGTAATCTGGGCGCTGGCGACAGCCGGTCTGCTGCTGGATGTGTTGGTAAAGAAGCGCATCGAATGGCTGCAGATTCTGATTTATCTGGTGATGGGTTGGATATGTGTGGTGGTGTTTCGGCAATTGCGCGAGGGCTTTCCGCTGGCGGGCCTTTACTGGCTGATCGCCGGCGGGATTGCCTATACCGTGGGTGTCATTTTTTATGTGCTGGATAACAAGAAGTGGTTGCTGCACGCTCACGGAATTTGGCATATGTTTGTGTTAACGGGGTCCTTCTGTCATTTCGTGGCCGTGGTGGCCTATGTTCGCTGAGTCTCTAATCGACTAAATCCGTTGAGTCCGGGCCACGGCCTGCTCCCAGCCGGCGATCATCCTCTTGCGTAGGGTATTATCCAGCACCGGTTCGGTGCGCGCCTCCAGCGCCCAACTTGCGGCCACTTCCTCCAGGTTTTTGAAGATACCCAGCTGTAGCCCGGCCAGCCGCGCCGCGCCTAAGGCCGTGGTTTCGATAATTTCTGGGCGTTCGGCAGGGGTGTCGGTAATATCGGCCAAACACTGCAATAACCAATTATTGGCAATCATGCCGCCATCAACGCGCAAGGTAGTGGGCCTTACGCCGGCGTCCTCGGTCATGGCGGTGAGCAGGTCACGGGTTTGGTAGCACACCGCCTCTAGCGCGGCGCGGGCAATCTCGGCGCGGCCAGAATCGCGGGTAAGGCCGCAAATCAGCGCTCGCGCATCCGGGTCCCAGTGTGGGGCTCCCAGGCCGGTAAACGCAGGAACCAGATAGACGCCGCGATTAGAGGTAAGGCTGGCGGCCAGCTCTTCGGTCTCGGCGGCGGTTTTAATCATGCCCAGTTTATCTCGCAGCCACTGCACGGCGGCGCCGGCGATAAAAATCGAGCCCTCCAAAGCATATTGAGGCTTGCCGTTAAGGCGGTAGGCGAGGGTGGTGAGCAGGCGGTTGTTGGATATTTTGGGGGCGTCGCCGGTGTGCAATAAAACAAAACAGCCGGTGCCATAGGTGCTTTTAATCATGCCCTCTCTAAAGCAAGCTTGGCCGATCATGGCTGCGTGTTGATCGCCAGCGACCCCGGCAATGGGTAGCTCCTGGCCGTCCAGCCCTTCGGTGGCCGTGCCAAAATCGGCGGCGCAGTCTTTTACTTCGGGCAGCAGCGCTCGTGGAACAGTAAACAGTTCCAGTAGCTGCTCGTCCCATTGTTGCCGGTGAATATCAAATAGCATAGTGCGCGCAGCGTTGGTGGCGTCGGTAGCGTGGACGCGTCCTTGGGTAAATTTCCAGATCAGCCAGCTGTCGATGGTGCCAAAGGCCAGCTCGCCTTTTTCGGCGCGCACGCGCACGCCTTCTACATTATCCAGAATCCACGCCAGTTTGGTGGCGGAAAAATAGGGGTCGAGCAGCAAACCGGTGCGCTCGCGAATCAGCGTTTCGTGGCCATCTTTGGCCAGATTTCGGCAGTATTGGGCGGTGCGTCTGTCTTGCCAGACAATGGCCGGGTACACTGGTTTGCCGGTGGATTTATCCCATACCACGGTGGTTTCACGCTGATTGGTAATGCCGATACCTTTGACGGTTTGGCCCGCAGGCAATTGCTCAAGGGCTTCGCGACAGACCTTGGCTGTGACCTGCCAAATCTGCTCCGGGTCGTGCTCCACCCAGCCGTCATCGGGAAAGTGCTGGTCGAACTCCTGCTGCGCGCTGGCAATGGCCTCGCCGCTCGGGGCAAAGACGATAGCGCGGCTGCTCGTAGTACCCTGATCAATAGCCAGCAGGTAATCGGACATTCATATTTCTCCTGTTATTTTCAGCAACTTTAAGCATAGCATCTGCCGATTGTTCACTTAAGTGACTATTGTACATGCGGTTGTAGAAACCTATAGTCTCGGGCAACGGGGTTAACAACAAAAGGGATAAGTGACCTATGGCCTTCTTTATACTGATATTGTTTGGTTGCCTGGCGTATTTTTTAACGCGGCTTAGCAAGCTTGAAACCAAAGTGCAGGTGCTGGAAAAACGTCTGCTGGCCAAACAAAAAGAAGCCGCACCGTCACAAGCTGCTTCCCAACCGGTGCCTGAACCTGCCAGTGTGCCCGCCTCTAGTACCCTTAGCTCTGCCTTCAAAACAGCGCCCCCGCCCAAGGCCGCCCCTGAGCCCAAAGTGGTCACTCGCCCCCAAGTTGTTAAAAACCCCATGGCCGCCAGGTCCACTGCCCAGGTGCAGCGTTTTGAACTGGAGTTAACCGAGCCTACCGCGTTTGAAAAAGCTGTTGACTGGATAAAACGCTACTTTACCGAGGGCAATATTATTGTGCGTGTGGGAGTGGTGGTGTTGTTTTTCGGGGTAGCATTTTTATTGCAATACGCCAACCAGCAGGGCGTGCTGCCGGTGGAGTTAAAAATGTCCGCAGTGGGTTTGCTGGGCTCGGTGTTGTTGGGTATCGGCTGGCGGCTGCGCCATTCGCGGCGTGGCTATGGGCTGATTTTACAGGGCGGTGGTGTAGGTATTTTGTACATTACCTTTTTTGCAGCGCTGCGTTTGTTTGATTTGATTCCCGCCGAGCTCAGTTTTGCTCTGCTACTGGTTATGGTGGTGTTATGCGCGGTATTGGCCTTGTTGCAAGACGCCAAATCACTGGCGGTAATGGCAGTGACCGGAGGTTTTCTGGCACCGCTGTTAACCGCGACCGATAGTGGCAGCCATATCGTCTTGTTCAGTTACTATCTGCTGCTGAATGCCGGTATTGTCGGCATCGCCTGGTTTAAGGCCTGGCGCTCGCTCAATGTGTTGGGTTTTGTTTTTACCTTTGTCATTGCCAGTATCTGGGGGGGACTCGAATACAGTACTGAATACTGGTATAGCACCCAGATTTTTTTGGCCCTGTTCTTTTTGTTTTATGTGCTGATAGCGGTATTGTTCGCCGTGCGCCAGCCGCCCGAGTTGAAAGGCTATGTGGATGGCACCTTGGTATTCGGTGTGCCCTTGGTGGGTTTTGCGCTGCAAGCAAGCCTGGTTTACGGCTATGAATACGGGCTGGCCTGGTCAGCGCTGGTGCTCGGCTGTTTTTATGGCCTTATCGCTTATTTTAGCCGCCTGCAGCGACCATCGTTGCTGTTACTCAGTGAAGCCTTTATCGCGTTGGCGGTTATTTTTCTGACTCTGGCAATTCCGCTGGCGCTCTCGGGGCAATGGGTAGCCACAGCCTGGGCGCTTGAGGGCGCGGCGATTCTATGGATAAGTTTGCGTCAGCGGCGTTTTTTGGCCGCTTCGTTTGCGCTGGCTTTGCAGTTACTGGCGGGGCTGTTGTATGTGCCCGAGCTGGCCGAGCGCACCCAGGGTTGGTGGATGTTTAATGCCGGCTTTTTGGGAGGATTGATGTTGGTGGCCGGTGGGGTCATTACCAGCTATCTGCTGCGTCAGGCCAGTAACCCGATAGCGGAGCGTTTGCGCATTTATGCGCTGCCCTTTTTGTTGTGGGCGCTGCTGTGGTGGTTTGTTAATGGCTTGGTGGAAATTCTGATTAAGGTGGATACGGCCCATATTTTCCTCACTCTGTCGCTATTTATTGCGGTCTCCTGTGTTGCTTTGGCATGGGTAGAGCATGTGCTTGGCTGGTCGGAGTTGCGCCATATGTCGCTGTCACTGTTGATCTTCATCGGCGTAACGGCGGTCATCTCGGCGCTGCTGTTGCAAGAACCTTTGGGAGACTTCATCGTGCTCGCTTGGTTGGCGCTATTTGCGGCATTTTATGGGGTGCTGTATTGGCGCGATCACAGCCAAATGCAGCCCGTGCCCTTGTTGCACGGCCTGCATGCGGCGGGATATTGGGTATTGGCGCTGGTGGCCACTTTTGAGCTTTACTGGTTGGCGAGTATTACTTACAGCCTAGCGGGCGATTGGCTGCGGGTGATGCAAGTACCTGTGTTACTGGCGCTCTTGTGGGCGGCACTCAAACTGCCGCTCTGGCCCTGGCAGCCTTACCGCAATAGCTATTTATTGGCCGCCTGTACGCCACTGGCAGCCGTATTGGTATTATGGCTGCTAGTGCAGGGTGTACCCAGTACCGCGAGCTTCAGCGGCTTGACTTATATGCCGCTGTTAAACCCGCTGGATTTATTGCACATTTTGTTATTTTTCACCTTATTCATCTGGGGGCGCAGTACGCTTGCACTGCCTGATATCACAGTGACTCGCCGTGACGGTTTGCAGCTGTTGGCGGGACTAGTGTTTATCTGGGCGAATACGGTACTGCTGCGCAGCCTCTATCATTATGCCGATGTCGCCTATACGCCAACGGCGATATTGCTCTCACCACTGGCGCAGGCCGCACTCTCGGTGTTCTGGACCATCATCGGCCTGGTGGTGATGTTTATCGCCACCCGCAAGGGCTGGCGCACTATTTGGCTGGCGGCGGCCGGGCTTTTGGCTGTGGTGGTGATCAAGCTGTTTTTGCTGGATATGCAAGACAGCAACACTTTGGAGGCTATTGTGTCGTTTATTGCTGTGGGGCTGCTGTTGTTGGCAGTGGGTTATATCTCGCCGCTGCCGCCCAAAAAGATCTCCGTGCAAGACTGAGGGTGCTTAAAGTGGCAGGAATAGGCGAACTTAGGGACTCTTAAGCGCTTAATAGCGGCATGATTGGGGCAGTTGCATAGGTTTAGCGGGCTAATTGCCCTATAATACACAGTTGGTTGCCCCTCTTAGGCCGGCAACAGCTAATTTTCTATCTAATTTCTATTTCAACAAGGCATCTTCTTTTGAGTAAATCCAAAACGCCAGTTAACGATCCCTATGCGGACCGTGAGGCGAAAAAATACGAAAACCCCATTGCCAGCCGCGAGCTTATTCTCGAACTGCTCGATCGTCAGCCTGGCCCTGCCACCCACCCGGAAATAGCCGCACTGCTTAATCTGGTGGATGAAGACGACATTGAGGCGCTGCGCCGACGTCTGATTGCCATGGCCCGTGACGGCCAGCTGATGACTAACCGTCGCAATGCCTATGCGCGGGTGGATTTGATGGATATGGTGCGCGCGCGCGTGCAAGGGCATCGCGATGGTTACGGTTTTGCTGTGCCCACCGAAGGCGGCGAAGATTTGTATCTGCACTCACGTCAAATGCGCAAGGTGTTCGATGGCGATGAAGTGTTGGTGCGTTTGCAGGGCGCGCAATATCGCGGCCGTGAAGAGGGCGCGATTGTCGAGGTGTTAACCCGCAACACGCAAAAATTAGCAGGGCGTTTTATTAAAGAGGGCAGCTTGCAGTTTTTGCGCCCGGAAAACCCGCGGGTCAGTCACGATATTATGATTCCACCCGGCGATGAAATGGATGCCCAGCCGGGCCAGATTGTTACCGTGGAAATTACCCGACAGCCCGATAAAAACCTGCCACCGGCCGGTCGCGTGGTACAAGTACTGGGCGATCATATGGCGCCGGGTATGGAAATCGAGCTGGCTATTCAGGCGCACTCTATTCCTTTCGAGTGGAGCCCGGAAGCGCTGGCCGAAGCCGCAACGCTGCCCGACACCGTAGATGATGCGGATAAGCAGAACCGGGTAGACGTGCGCGATTTGCCGCTGATTACTATCGATGGCGAAGACGCTCGCGATTTTGATGATGCAGTTTACTGCGAACGCAAAAAAGGTGGCGGCTGGCGTCTGCTGGTGGCCATTGCCGATGTTTCTCACTACGTTAAAATCGGCTCGGCGCTGGATCAGGATGCGCGCCATCGCGCTACCAGTGTGTATTTCCCCGACCACGTTGTACCCATGCTGCCGGAAAAAATTTCCAATGGCTTGTGCTCACTGAATCCGTCGGTGGATCGCCTGTGTATGGTCTGCGAAATGACCATCAGCGCCAAGGGTGTGATCAGCAGTTATAAATTTTATGAGGGTGTCTTGCATTCCCATGCGCGCCTGACCTATACCCAGGTCGGACAAATGCTCGACGGCGACGATAATCATCCGCTGCGCATTGAGCATAAAAATGTGCTGCCGGTGATCGAGAATCTACACGGATTGTATAAAGTGTTGCGCGAAGCGCGCACCGAGCGCGGCGCCATTGATTTTGAAACCGTAGAGACGCGCATTGTTTTTAACGAACAGCGCAAGATTGAAGATATTGTACCGGTGCGCCGCAACGATGCGCACAAATTGATTGAAGAGTGCATGCTCTGCGCCAATGTCTCTACTGCACGTTTTTTGGAAAAACACGGCATCGCCAGTTTGTATCGTGTGCACCAGGGCCCCACGGCCGAGAAACTCGCCAACTTGCGCGAGTTCCTGGCGGAGCTGGGCCTCGGTCTCGGCGGTGGTGATGAACCCACTTCGGCCGATTTTCAAACTTTGATGCAAACCATCGGCGGTCGCCCCGATGCGGGCATGATTCAGATGGTGATGCTCCGAAGCCTGCGCCAGGCGGTGTATCAAGTGGAAAACAACGGCCACTTTGGTTTGGGTTACGATGCCTATACCCATTTCACCTCGCCGATTCGCCGCTACCCGGATTTACTGATTCACCGGGCTATTCGCAGCGTTATTCGCTCGGAGCAACCCTCCGCGCATGTGCAGCGGGTTGATGGTGCCAAGAATATTCCTATTGAACAAATCTACCCTTACGATGTACAGGCGATGATTATGCTCGGTGAGCACAGCTCCCTGGCCGAGCGCCGCGCCGATGAGGCCACGCGCGATGTGGTCAGCTGGCTCAAGTGTGAATACCTGAGCGATCATGTGGGCAGTATTTATCCGGGTGTGATCAGCGCGGTAACCGGCTTTGGTGTGTTTGTTGAACTCAAGGATATTTATGTGGACGGTCTGGTGCACATTACCGCACTGCCACAGGATTATTACCGCTTTGATGCGGCGCGCCATCGTTTGGTTGGTGAACGTACCCGGCAGGTGTTTGGCCTTGGCGATGAGCTTACCGTAAAAGTGGTAAGAGTGAGCCTTGACGAGCGCAAAATTGATTTTGAAATGGAATCTTTTAACAGTTCGCGCCGCGCCGGAAAATCGTCTGTGCCAGCTGGTAAAGATAACAAACCCGGTAAATCCACACGCGGCAAGTCCCGTGGTGGCCGCAAAAAAAATGCAGCAGGTTCAACTCAGCCGCCCCGCGCAACAGGCAAGCCGACGTCGAAACCCCGCAAGAGGAAGGTGCAAGATGGCGCGCAAACGCATGCTCAGAAAGTTCGCGACCCAGCGCAAAATCAGTCAGTTCGATCGCCGCAAAAGACTGCAGCGCCGGCAGGCCAGTCGCTTATTGCAAAAGCAGCGGCAGGTTTTAAGAAGACGCTGGCTCGATTTAAAAAGAAACCTTAGGCGCATTCAGGCCATGCTGTTCTGGTTGGGCAGAAACAGTAAAGGCAAGTATAAAGAACAGTTAGCGGAGCCAGAAAAGGGTGAGTAAAACAGAAGCGGTTTACGGTTTGCACGCGGTGCAGGCGGTATTAACAAGCGCGCCGGAGCGCATTACCACCCTGTTGGTATTGAACGGGCGCGAAGATCAGCGCTTGCAAAAGTTGCTGCAACTGGCAGCGACCCATGGTATCAGTTGTCAGAGCGTAGGGCGTAAAAAGCTCGATGCCATGGTGGCTGATGAAAATCATCAGGGTGTAGTTGCCCTGTGTCGCCCCGGCCAAGTGCACGACGAAGGCTTTTTGTTTGTGTTGCTGGAAAAGCTCACCGCGCCTGCTTTTTTGTTGGTGCTCGATGGCGTCACCGATCCCCATAACCTGGGTGCTTGCATGCGCTCGGCAGAAGCGGCTGGTGTGCATGCGGTGATTGCCCCCAAAGATAACGCCGTGGGCCTTAACGCCACCGCGCGCAAAGTAGCTTGTGGCGCTGCCGAGGTGCTGCCATTTATTCCGGTCACTAATCTTGCACGCACTCTGGAAAAACTCAAAAGCCAGGGCGTGTGGGTTAAGGGCGCGGCTGGCGAGGCAAAAGTGTCGGTGTATCAGGCCGAT
>DATBNH010000012.1:0-2449 GCA_036554405.1 Cellvibrionaceae bacterium
TGCTCAGGCGCTGCAGCTTGTTGTTGTCATCAATGGTAAAGATGATTTCATGGCCGGGCATAATGCGTGTCAGTTGCTTAGCCTCGGCATTGTTACCGGTCAGCTCATACAGGTCGCGGTCAGACAGGCCTGCACGCTTAAAGATGATTGACAGATTATCGCCGGATTTAACCGTGTAGGATTTTTCGGTCCACAGGTATTCACTGGTGTCCGCGCTCGCCTCTGGTACCGTGTCGAGCAGATCGTTATCCACTCCCAAAGATACCGCCGAAACCTCTTCTTCTAGGGTCTCGGTCAAATCCTGAGTCAGGGGTTCAAGCGGTTCTTGTGGCGGGTCAAGGGCAGCGTTATCAGCCTCAATCGCATCAATAGTGATGGTCTCCAGAGCCGGAGCGGGCTTGGATGGCGACGTGCTGGCCCATACACCCAAGCATACAGCCAGAACCCCCGCCGCTAACATATGCCCTTTGGGAAACTGGGCCAGTATCGCTTTGGTGGTAATTACAATAGGTTTTTCAGTGGGTTGCATAGGATAGTTAAACCCGGTCTTATCTGTGTATTAATCACTAGTTATATCAGACTTGCCGCCTAATAGCGATGTTCTGGCTATTTATTGATCAAAATTTACACTAATTTGACCTGCCAGAATTGCGTCGGCAGCCTTAGTACCCATGCGTGCTTAAAAGTTGCCACAAATCTGGCTCAATCGGGTTGTTTTTATACGCCTTTCCGGTATCTTTGCCCGCCTAATATATCAATGTGTGCTACAACTTTTGATCGGGCTATTAAGAGAACCGGGTAATGACAGCAGTAGATGCAAGACTATTTAGTGATTTACAGAATCGTGGCCTGATTGCACAGACCACCGGGGGCGATGTGCTGGCCGATTATCTGGCCTCTGGCAGCCGTACCCTTTACAGCGGGTTTGACCCCACTGCCGACAGTCTGCATATCGGCCACTTGGTACCTTTGCTGGCCCTTAAGCGTTTCCAAATGGCGGGCCACAAGCCCATCGCCCTGGTAGGCGGTGCCACCGGCCTGGTGGGAGACCCCAGTTTTAAAGCCGAGGAGCGCAAGCTCAATACC
Organism: Cellvibrionaceae bacterium; assembly: GCA_036554405.1. GTDB lineage: Bacteria > Pseudomonadota > Gammaproteobacteria > Pseudomonadales > Cellvibrionaceae > Gilvimarinus. The sequence goes on from DATBNH010000012.1 coordinate 1,087, forward strand.
CCGGATATCGTTGCCGGCTGGGTAGCGCGTCTGCAGGCTCAAGTCAGTCGTTTTATCGATTTTGACTGTGGCGAGAATTCTGCGCTTGTGGTGAACAACCTCGACTGGGTGGGCGATATGTCGGTGCTGGATTTTCTGCGCGATGTGGGCAAGCACTTCTCGGTCAACAATATGATCAACAAAGAGTCGGTCAAGCAGCGCATTGATCGCGAGGGCTCGGGTATCTCCTTTACCGAGTTTACCTACATGCTGCTGCAATCGTTCGATTTTGCCGAGCTCTACCAGCGCTATAACTGCACCTTGCAAATTGGCGGCTCCGACCAATGGGGCAATATCACCGGCGGTATCGATTTGGCGCGGCGCATGCACAGTGGTGAAACCTTCGGCATGACGCTGCCGTTGGTCACAAAATCTGACGGCACCAAGTTCGGCAAAACCGAATCCGGCACCATCTGGCTGGATGCGGCTAAAACCTCGCCCTATGCTTTTTACCAGTTTTGGCTGAACACCGCCGATGCCGATGTGTATAAGTTTCTGCGCTACTTTACCTTCCTGCCTTTGGAGGAAATTGTCGCCATCGACGAGCGCGACCGCAACGCCACCGGCCGCCCAGAAGCCCAGGGAATATTGGCGCGCGAGATGACAGCACTGATTCACGGCAGTGAAGGGCTAGCAGGTGCCGAGCGTATCACCGAGGCACTGTTTTCTGGCGACCTGCAAAACCTGAGTGAATCAGACCTGGAGCAACTGAAACTCGACGGCCTGCCCAGCAGCCAAATTGCACGGGCTAGCTTGAGTGAAAAAACACTCACTCAATGGTTGGTAGATGCCAACATGGCCCCCTCGGGCAAACAGGTAAAAGACGCTCTCGGCCGCGAGGCAGTGCTTATCAACGGAATCCCCCAAACCGAGGCCAACAACACCAACGCCCCCGCCAGCTTCGCCCTGGAGCAGGCACGGTTTGGACGGTTTTATATCGTTAGGTTGGGTAAAAAGAAATATCATTTGTTTGAGGTGCGGTAATCAAGCACAAGCGCGGTTCCCGCCGCGCTTGTGCTTTTCCACCTGGTTTTCTTTCAGGTTACGGTCTTCTCCGAATTTACTCCTTCCCCCAATCAATTAAAGTGCTTTGGTTTAATGGTTGGCGCATTAATATCTGTTTTTCTGCCAATATTGATAAGTGAGCTATAACACCTACACTTATTGGGTTGTGTTTTGTGCTACAAAAGGACTGATGATAGGCATAGCGAAGAGCAAATGGGTTTTGCGCAAGGAAATTGCGATATCTGTAGTGGTATTGGTGCGTGCTTTGCCAGCGAAGGTGGGCTTTGAAATAATCCCATCGGGCGGTCTGGGAGGAATA
>DATBNH010000017.1:0-4023 GCA_036554405.1 Cellvibrionaceae bacterium
GGCCGAGCGGTTGACGATAAAGCTCTTATTGATGCGCATCAAATCGGTAACATAGGGCTTGGTGAGCAGATTGTCGCCAATGGCAATCTTAAGGGTATTAAAACCAGCAAAATACAGTGTCCAGTTGACAAACCCCGGGTCCAGGGTGATATCGCGGTGATTACTGATAAACAGATAGGGTTTGCCCTTCTCCAGCTTATCGAGCCCCGAACAGCTAAGGCCGGTGGTGGTGGTATCGATCATATGGCGCAGGTATTTTTTAACCACCATCTGAAAATCATCAACACTGTTGACTGTTTTCACTTGCCGGGCTAACACCTGGCGTACCAGCGGCCGCAACAACCAGCCGAAAGGGCCGCTGGCACGGGGGAAACGCAGTTTGGTCACCGCCAAAATCAGCTCGGGATCTTTCAGCAGGCGCTCAATAATAGGGGCTACTTCATCATCGTTATAGGGGCGGATATCGTCGAATTCGCTCATAGGACAAGAATACTATCCAAAGATGGGCCAGAGGGCGCACAACATACCCAAAAGCCGACGTAAAAGCCATATTTTAGCAAGTTGACAGCCAATAGGCTGTATTTCAGGAAACTCATTTGGCTTAAAATTCCACGCTTTTCTGTGACAGATAATGCTGTTTTCCGCGCCAAAAGCCTATAAACTAACCCGTAATGACCACTAAAGGCACACACCCTTCAATGAAGATACTGTTGGTAGAAGACAGCGCCACCTTGCGTCACGCCATGAGCCAGTATGTCACCGAGGCCGGGCACACGCCGCTGATTGCTGAAAGTGGCGAGCAGGCGCTGCAAATGCTGGAAGACACCCCGGTGGATATGATCATTATGGATGTGGAAATGCCGGGCCTGAACGGCTTTGAAACCACCAGCCTGATTCGTGAATGGCTGGGCAGCCACTGGATTCCGATTATTTTTGTCACCGGTAAAAGCGACGATGAGGACTATCAGAAAGGCATTGAGGCCGGGGGGGATGACTATCTGATCAAGCCGGTCAGCAAAATGATTATTCTCGCTAAAATCCGCGCCATGGAACGTATTACCGATATGCGCGATCAACTCAACAAGCTCAACGCCGAGCTGGAGGCCTTAAGTCAGCTTGACGGTCTCACCCAGACACTCAATCGCCGAGCGTTTAATCATCAGGCCGAGCAACAGTGGCTATTGGCTCAGCGTCAGCAGAGCAGTACCGCGGTGTTAATGATCGATGTGGATCACTTCAAGCCCTATAACGATCACTACGGTCACCCGGCGGGAGACAAGGTACTGCGCCAAGTGAGCGATACTATCCGCAGCTGCCTGCACAGGCCCTACGATTTGCTGGGCCGCTATGGTGGCGAGGAATTTGTGGTACTGCTACCCGATACCGATATTAAAGGCGCCACCCAGGTCAGCGAGTGCATTAAAAAATCCATTACCGCGCTCAATATTTTGCACGAGCGCTCCTCCACCGCCAATTACCTAACCGTCAGTATTGGCGCCGCCTGTTGCCAGCAAACCCAGGGCTATCAGCTGGAAGATGTGATCAAAGCCGCCGACCGATCTCTTTATCGCGCCAAACATGCCGGGCGCAACCAGCATAAAATTGAAGAGATGGTGGCCCACTGCACGGTCTTGATTGCCCACAGTGACCGCCGTATTCAACAGGTGATCAGCACGGCGTTAATGTCGGATTTTAATATTGTGACTGCCGACAGCGCCGACGAGGCGCTGGAGCTTGCAGTAAATATACGCCCGGAGTTAATCATCATGGAAAGCGGGCTTAGCAATACACGCAATAAAATGCTGACAGAACAACTGCGCTTGGCAGCACGCACGCGCAACAGCGCACAGTTACATATTGGCGACATAGAAAAACTGCCCGAACCGCTGCGCGATACAGCAAGTATATTGCCAAGTGCTGAAGCTACCGAGGATCTACTGAGCACGGCGCGGGCACTGTTAAAATAGCAAAGTAGTTTTTGAGGCTGCCGGAAACGCTTGTGCCTGCATATTACCGTTCGAGGTCCTTACAAACCTTCAGGCACAGAGTCTGGCCTGACTGTATAGCCTTCACAAGAGGCATAATATTGCCAGGCTGCCTGCGCACAGCTTTCAAGGCTATCCCTAACTCGCCCAGGAAACCCATGGGACGGGTAAAAATTGCCACGGGCAAGCCCGCCCACTCAAGCTCGCGGTTGAGCCATGCTTGAGCAATACGGCCGTTGCCATCGGGAAAGGGATGCACATGTGCAATCACAAACAACACCAAAGCAGCCCGTGGCAGACCCGGTGACAATTGCTGATAATGACGGGCTATAAAATTTCGCAATGTCAAAACGGTCTGAACAGGAGTGCTGGTGGCCACTTCTTTGTCTGAACCTATGAGGTTTTCACTGTATTTAAAATGTCCCGGCAAATAACCATCCAGTAAACGAGTGGCCTCAATATGCCAGTGCCTTAAAGAAATTTCTGCCGCTATCGGGTCTGCCAATTTATCCCGATCACGGCGTATTCTTCGAATAACTTCAGCCATATTCAAAGATGCCTGATGCTGTTCTTGGGTATACTCAGAAAGTAACCTATTGCAGGTGTAGTCCAGATAATCCTGTGCGGAATCAATAAGAGGAATCATAAATAAACCCTCAATTTCCGGCCACGCAGCAGGTGGAGTCCAGCGCTCTTTTGACTCATGCGAAGTTATTGATCGTGCAGAGCAGGCCAACTGTTCAACAACCTGAGATAATTCTTCATCAATTGCGAAAGTTTCTGGAAGGGGCTTGGCAATAGCATCCCTCAAGGCACCTCTATCATCGCCTTCTTCTAAAGCTTTGAGATCGGGGGCCAATCGAAAAAACTCATCTATTAGCGAAACAGACTCGAAAAATTTATTTTTCTCCAGGGGAGGAAATTTTTCAGCGTCAATCTGGATAGAAACATCTCTGGCCGAGTGAAAATTCTCTTGCAGCATATACGTCGTCAAAAGGTTTATTTGTGCCGTTGCAAATTGTGGTGCCTTAGACATAGCCTCTTTAAAAAGGCTTTCGGCCTGATCAAACAGCTTTCGTTCCCGCACGGCACAACCGAATTTATTCAGTGCCAGCGGATTCCGGTCCAAGTCTACCGCTTTTTTGTAGGCAAAAAACGCCGCTTGATGATTATTGCTCTCACGCTCCGCATCCCCCAGCATCATATAAGCCGGTGCCAGAGTGGGAGAGATGGCAATAGCTTTTTTGGCTGCCTCAACTGCCAGCGAGAAATTTCCCGCCGCTATACAGCTTGTAGATAAATTAACCCAGCCCCCTACATTATCCGGCTGAAGTTCTACCGCTTTCTGGAAGCTATCAACCGCCTTTGCGGGATGATTTTCCTTCAGAAAAGCAATGCCTTGCATCATAGCCCCATGCCATTCTTTATCGTCCGCCACTGCTATAGAAACCTTATTTGATTAGGGAAACACGATCAGCAAAAATAAATCTCAAGGTGTGTCTGAACAGTTTTTTAGCAAAATATGAGTTGCCAGGCCATCTATACTCGCCTGGTTTTTGCGCTCCCAGTAGCTTTTGATGCCCTCTTCACCCTGTTTTACAGCCCAGTTTATAAGCAATTCTCTGTCACCCAGGTAGTCGAAAAAAGGCACTGCCATTCCGCAGGAGCTTTGCACCAGATCTACATGCATATCAAAAATCTGCCGAGCGCCGGGTATCAGTTCAAAATGAGCGGCAAGCGTTTGCCACTGGGCGTCATTTTTATGAATGGCCTGCGCCTGTCCATACAAGCGCAAAATTAACGGGCTGCCCTCAAAGGCGGCAAACATCAGCGTCATCCGAGGGTTTATCGCTACATGCGCGGCGGTCTCGTTACCGCTGCCGGTCACATTGAGCCAAATGACGCGGTTGGGCCCCAACACTCGCAGTGAATCCATGCCTTTGGGTGAAATATTCACCCGGCTATCGTCGGTAGCGGTGCCCACAAAAAACAGTTTTTGCGCGGCGATAAAAGCCAGGTTCTGCTCAGAAAGTGCCGC
>DATBNH010000018.1:0-7950 GCA_036554405.1 Cellvibrionaceae bacterium
GAACTGCTGACCGAGCTTGCGCGCAAACTCAATTACCCGGTTACAATGACGTTGATGGGCCTTGGCGCCTACCCTGGCGATGATCGCCAGTCTTTGGGTATGTTGGGTATGCACGGTACCTTTGAGGCCAATACCGCTATGCATCACAGTGATGTGATTTTGGCGGTGGGTGCGCGTTTTGATGACCGTGTGACCAATGCCGTGACTAAGTTTTGTCCCTCGGCCAAGATAATCCACGTGGATATTGATCCTGCCTCAATCTCCAAAACCATTACCGCCGATATTCCCATCGTAGGCGCTGTAGATAGTGTTCTGGCGGAGCTTTTGGCGCTGGTGCTAGAGAGCGAGGAAAAGCCTGAAACCTCGGCGATTAAAGCCTGGTGGAAGCAAATCGATGAGTGGCGAGATCGTCACGGCATCTATACCGCATCGCGCTACAATACTGAGGGCGACAAGATTATGCCCCAGGATGTCATTAAAGTCTTGCACGAGGTAACCGGCGGTGATGCTTACATTACCTCGGATGTGGGCCAGCACCAGATGTTTGCGGCCCAGTACTATGTGTTTAATAAGCCGCGCCGCTGGATCAACTCTGGCGGCCTTGGCACTATGGGCTTTGGTTTGCCGGCGGCTATGGGCGTGCAGATGGCCTACCGTGATGCGGTGGTGGCCTGCGTAACCGGCGAGGGCAGTATCCAGATGTGTATTCAAGAGCTGTCAACCTGCACCCAGTACCATTTGCCAGTGAAGATTATCTGCCTTAACAATCAGGCGCTGGGCATGGTCAGGCAGTGGCAGGATATGCAGTACGCCAGCCGTTACTCAGAGAGCTTGTATGAAGACTCGCTGCCAGACTTTATCAAACTGGCAGAAGCTTACGGGCATGTGGGTATTCGCGTTACCAAAAAAGAAGAGCTCAAAGCCAAAATGGAGGAGTGCTTCGCCATGAAAGATCGCGTGGTCTTTATGGATATTATGGTAGATACCAATGAGCATGTTTATCCCATGCAGGTGCCCAATGCGGCCATGCGGGATATGTGGTTGAGTAAGACGGAGCGCACCTGATGAGACATATTATTTCTGTATTAATGGAAAATGCGCCCGGTTCACTGTCACGTGTGGTGGGGTTGTTTTCCCAGCGCGGTTACAATATTGAATCTTTGACCGTAGCGCCAACGGAAGACCCAAGCCTGTCCCGCCTGACACTGACGACACTGGGTGACGACCATAAGATCGAGCAAATTACCAAGCATCTTAACAAGCTGATTGATGTGGTAAAACTGGTGGATTTGACCGAGGGCGCACATATTGAGCGCGAAATTATGCTGGTCAAAGTCAAGGCCGCCGGTGCCCAGCGCGCCGAGGTGAAGCGCTGTGTGGATATCTTTCGCGGGCAGATCGTTGATGTTACCAGTAGCCTGTATATCGTGCAGATTACCGGTGCCAGCGATAAGCTGGATGCCTTTTTGCAGTCAGTGGGTGATGCTTCGGTACTTGAAGTGGTGCGTTCTGGTGTCTCCGGTATTGCCCGAGGTGAGAAAGTTCTAAGTTTGTAACACGTGAAGGCAAACTAAACGCTAACGGCGCCTTATGGCGCCGTTTTTTTTGCGGAGTCGGGCGTGCTTTTGTCTTTGTGATTTATATTTATTGGTTATATGTATTATTTATAATATAGCAATTAGCGTTTTTTTTTGACGTTTCGGTGGGGCTATTGCTGGTTGTAAAGCCTGCTTCAGCCGCTATCTGTATGGGGGTGGGAGCTTTATCCGCCCTATTGTCTGTCCTTTGGTTGCTTTCTTATCTATCTTTGCTCGGTCAGTTTTAGGCCTCTTGGGTAAATCAAGGGTTGCCAACTCCTGGTGTTTTGTATAAATTCCCTTCTGTAATCGGTTACAGTATTTTATTCTAATCGATCTAAAAAACCTTTAAATGCAAAGGTTAATGTGTGTAATCGGTATTCATTTTTTTGGGTATGCCTCTAGTAGCCCGCCGAACTTCAGTGCTGCTAAGGAGAAAAAGTCTGGTTTAAGGCAGCTTTTAGCTTCCTCTGAGGCCAAATGTGGCTCTATTTAACGAATAGCAGGCTGAAATATAACCAAAACGGTCTTTCCGTACGGGAACAGACCTAAGTCCGACAGGTTGCTCAGTGGAGTGAGTGATTGTCCGCAATGTCGGGCCGTGGGCTTTATTGACTACGACACATGTATAAATCAGATATCTATTGGTGTATCTGAACGACAGCAATGGTCTCTTACCAGCCTTCCGGACCATTGCCCATTATTTTAATAACAATTTATGAAAGATGAGGGTTCTTATAATGAATAATAGATGTCGCAGGTTTACGCCTCAAAAAACTGCTCTGGCTTTTGCTATCGGGTGCATGGCTTATGGCCTGCCGCTTTACGCGCAGGAAGCGAATGCAGTTGATGACGAGGTCATGCTGGAGGAAATTATAGTCAGGGGGGTTCGCGCCTCACAGTCCCAGGCCATTGATATTAAGCGTAATTCTGATCGTATTGTGGACTCGATTGTGGCTGAGGATATCGGCCGCTTGCCGGATACCACTATCACCGACTCCCTGCAGCGAGTGACGGGCGTCCAAATTACCCGCGAAGCTAATGAGGGCACTAGTCTGAATATTCGCGGGATGCCGCAAGTGCTCACCACATTGAACGGTGAGCAGTTTCTGAGCCCTATGGCCATTACCGGAGTGCAGCCCAATTACTCAGATATTCCCGCCGGACTGATCAGTGGTGTAGATGTGTATAAATCCCAGTCCGCCTCTATGCTTTCAGGTGGCGTTTCGGGGGTGGTTGATCTGAAAACCATCCAGCCGATGGCGCTGGATGAGGGGTGGACAACGCGCCTACGTTTAGAGGGTTCTCAGGGGGATCGCTCCAAAAATGAAATGAAAGCGGATGGCTCTCAGGGTACTCGCAGCCCCGACTATAACGCCAATTTGGTGTTGGGCTACAATCATGACGACCGTTTTGCCGTGTACGCGAGTTTGAACAATTCTGTTTCCAACGCGGCCAATTACTCCATTTGGAACTCCCATCGCTTTGCCTATCTGGATCGCCAGGGAGGCACTCCTACAGACCCCCATGATCTGAGTGGTTCTGGAAAAGAAGACTGGTATATTGTTCCCGATCGCTACAGCGCCAATAGTCAGTTTATGGAACGTGAGCGAACCGGGGCAACCTTAAGTGCTGAGCTGCAAATTAATGATAATTTCAGTGTCAAAGGTGATGTTTTTTACACCCGTATGGATAAGTTTGATCGCGGTGTCAGTGCTGGCTTTAATGGTGGTAGTACACCTGATTCCTTTCCGGTTAATAACGTACCGGCAATTTATGATGAAAATACTTATAACGTCTTGCAACCTAATGGCAACACCCAGGTGGAGTACGGAGCAACTGTGACTATCCCCGATACTGATGGCAATATTGTGCAGCGCGATATTTACTACGTTACTGTAGCCGATGTATGGGCCGCCGATTTCCAGACAAACTCCACTAACAACATTGAAAAAACTGCCGCGATTAACAGCAATATCGAGCTCAATTACACTAATAACGACAACATCACTGCCAGCTTACGCTATGTCTATGGCAAGGCCGAAAGCCAGGAGCGCGAGGCTACTTTCCAGCAGGGTACCCCGGCTTGGCTTTGGGTTGATGAAGATGGCATAGAAGGTAAAGATCCCGTCGATGGTTTTCGTGTGACGGTTGATTACAGCCAGGAGTATCCAAATTTTTCTTTTGAGGGCGATCTGTCGGACCCCGAGGTGTTGGATCAATATCAAGGGTTTGCCAATGGCCGCAATACTGAGGCTGAAATCAATGTAGTGCGCGGCGATCTTAATCTTTTGCTGGACTGGGGTATGGTCGAGTCGGTTGATTTTGGTGTGCGTCATGGCGTGCGTGAAGCAAACAATAATCGCTTTGAATACGTAACGGCCACCGGGCGCTATACCGACTGGGAAGACCCGCGAGTACCGGCAGATTTGCGCTATCGTTTGTTGCCGGGCAATCTTATCTGGCAGCGTTATCCAGACTGGCGCAAATTCAATTACTCCGACAGCAATATCAATTTAATTGAAATCGGCGGCTTGCAAGATAACGGCTTTAGCGGTGCCGATACTATGGCCTTTACCGATTTTGGTCCTATCGGCGGTTTTGAAACGGGTGTGGCCGCCTTGAACCCGGAGGCGTGGGATAACCCGTATGAATTTTTAACAAGACTGTATGGCGACGTGCGCACTATTGATAACCCAGGTTATACCTACGACGTAGAAGAGGCCAGCACCTCGGCCCATGTTCAACTGAATTTTTCCAATAATGATACGGGAATTTTTGGTGTTCCTTATTCTGGTAATGTCGGGGTGAAAGTCGTACAGACAGATCGCACAGTAATTACCAATGATGTGCCTGAAGTGCTAGATATGTTCAATTCAATTGGCTACGACGAATGGCAAAAACTGGCCTTTGTCTACGGACAGACCGTCGAGGAGGTAAGCTTTACCGATACACTTCCTTCCTTTAATTTTAATCTTTTCCCTACGGATGACATTACCTTGCGTTTTAGTGTGGCTGAAACTATGACGCGAAATGATTTGGATAATGTCGGTGCCAGTTTAAACCTCTGGTATCAGCGCTGCCCTAAAACTGACGAAAATGGCGAACCAGTAATGGTGGTGAGCCCTTCTGGACCCGTTCAAGATGATGTGGGTTGTGTCGGTGGTGGCGATGATAGAGGGAGTGCCAGTATTAAACCATGGCGCGCAACAGTTTATAACACTTCGGCTGAGTGGTACTTTGCAGAAAATTCAATTCTAGGCCTCGGCCTGTTTTTGATAGAGGTAGATACTTCTGTTATAGATGCGCAAGAACAGCGCCCATTCCGAGATATGGATGGCATAGATCGGGGTCGTATGGCTAATATCTGGACCACCCGCAATGCCGAGGCATCTGATCTTTATGGTTTGGAGGTTGGCTATAAACAACCCTTTACTTTCCTTCCGGGCGAATTTCTGAGTGCCATGGGCGTGGAGGCCAATTACACCTACTCCCACAGTGAGTCCGATGCCAATGATATTGAAGGTAATGCCTTGCCTCTCCCATCCAATTCTGAACATCAGGCCAACTTCATTCTCTGGTATGACAAAGATGGGTTGAATATTCGTGCCGCCTATAATTGGCGTAGCAAGGAATACATGGGGCCATTTGAAGTGAACACTAACACAGCCGTACTGGATATGGGTCAATGGTTGGAGCCCACGGGTTATCTTGATGTATCTATCAACTATTGGTTAAACGATTACGTCAGCTTTTATCTGAACGGTACTAATCTCACCGGACAAAGTCGCCATAGCTACGCGCAGTTTGAAGGGCAGTTTCACTCGCTGTGGGCTCAGGAAAGACGTTATTCCGCCGGTGTAAGCCTCTCGTTCTAACCGAGGCTTAAGCTCAGTTAATGATTGATTAGATCAATAAAAATTTCTGGAGTTAACTATGAAAAAGCAAATTGGCTATCTGGCCTTTGTTGCCTGCGCAATGACACTACAAGCATGCGGTGGCAGTATGCTCGGTACATCCGATGCACAAGAACATAAACTGATCCCTGATCCAGTCCAGGGCGATGAAGGTCGTCCCCGTCCATCAGAAAATGCTCCGGTAATCACCACAGACGGTACGCAAATTCTGGACGCAACCGGTCAGCCGGTATTGTTGCGAGGGGTCAACCTGCAATATGGCGATAAGCCCTTGGATCGAATTAATGGTATTACATCGATTAGTGAAATTGGCTCTAATGTGATTCGTCTGCAGTTGCGTGAAGCAACGACAGCTGCGGAGTTGGAAGCGGCGCTGATTACCGTGGTGGATGCAGGAATGATCGCCATTGTGTCTTACTGGGAGCCTGAAGTTGCCTGTGCCGCTAGTGACCAAGAGTTGTTTGATGCGGTAAATGACTTGTGGTTGAATCAATGGATTCCGGTGCTTGTTCAAGATAGGTTTCAGCCGCATATTATGATCAATCTAGCCAGCAAATGGGGTCCTACTGAAATTTTCAATGCTTACAGTTTGGGCTATCGCGTGTATATCGATAATTACAAAGCGGTCATTCGGCAGGTGCGAAGGGCCGGCTTTAATAATCCTATCGTGATTGACGCCCCAGGTTGTGGCCAGGATTACAATGCTTTTGTGGGTAATCGCGGCCGTGAGTTACTAGCGGCGGATGAAAAGGAAAATATTATCCTGTCTGTACACGGGTATGGCTCGCGCTGGCGCAATGCTGAGAGTGTAGAGAATGCCATGACTCAGCTTGAAGGAGAAAGAATGCCCGTGATTATGAGTGAGTTTGGTGATAGTAATATGCTCGATGATGCCGTTCGTCATGGCGATATTATGGTGAAAGGCGCAGGCGATTATGCGGCAAGCTTGCCTATAGAATGGCAGACAGATGCTGATAAGGCAGCGTATACAACTGTTTTAGCTGAGCCGCTAAATGTCTATGGTCGCGAAGTCAGCATGCAGGTCTATCTGGATGAGGCTTATGTTAACTCTCAACAGGGTTTTATGGGGATGCAGGTGTATTTGCGTGATGGCGAGAATCGTTACGCAAATTTAGGTTGGAACTCTGCCGATGCCCTTGAGCCGAATGGCTGGTCTAGTCTTAAACGTGTTATTCAGGATAATAGTTCTTTCGGTTGGGCTGAGGAAAGTTTTGACGCGTCGACTGTGACTAAAATCGGATTAGAGCTAGTGGCTAATGGCAAGAGCCCTGAGGTCGGTGGCGATATTCGTATTGATAATATCAAGGTGATCGAAGCCTCTGTGCCTGAAACCTTGCGCACCTGGGATTTTGAAGATGGCGTTGCTGACTGGGAACCCGCTTCATGGGAAGACCCTCAGACTGGTGTGTCGGCAATTGATGGTGCTTTAGCTTTGACTCGCGTTGAGGGTGATGGCGAAGTGCTGGCGCTTTCAGGTGCGGCCGCAGGCATTAGTTACGATGGCCAGATCGCGGTTACCCTGGATGTGTTCGTGCCCGCCGCTTATGAGGCGCAAAGCTCTGAGTTATATTTCACAGTGCTATCTAATAGTGCCGGTTGGCAGACGGCTAATTACCAAGGTGCCGATAGTGTCAACTTTGGTGAGTGGACAACGGTTACCTTTAGTGGTGAGTGGTCTGGTGGCTCTGACCTGGGTATTCAGATGGGTAATCTTGCCGGCAGTGTTGAGCCAATTCTGTTTGACAATATTGTAGTGATGGGTATGCCTGAGCAAGAGCTGGCGTTTGAGTGGGGCACTCAGTATCAGTCAGACTTTAGTGCCGATACTGATGGTTGGGCTGTATTGGGCTGGCATACTTTGCCCGTGGGTGTAAGTGCCGAGGAAGGTGCTCTGGTCATGTTGCCGCGGCCTTCAGATGTTAGTGGAGCACTGGAAGATAATAATCGGACTTTCGCGGTCCAGAAAAATAATCTTAACGCTGTGGAAAACTTTAATTTAAACAGTGAAACTCTCACTATGTCATTAACCCTGCAGTTAGATGCGGCTTATGCCAGTGCGCCTGAAGACTTTGAATTCCGGGTATTTATTCAAGACGCCAATTGGAGTAATCATACCAATCTTGCCGTGTGGAGCATTGCCGATCTAAGCCCGGGTGAATGGGTGACTCATGAGTTCGAGATGGAACTGCCAGAGGGTTTTGAGCGCACTGGTACGCCGCAGCACTTTGGTTTCCAGGTTTTTGGAATCAGTGATATGCCCGATGCTCCCATCAAAGTCGGTGAAATGCGTATTGAGGGCGATATACCCTTGGAAGTGGAAGAGGATGTGGTTGAATTGATTGATTTCCATTATCCCGAGCATTTCGCTCAATTAGGTGTGGACTTTGTAGAGGGTGGCTTGGTGGCTGAAAGCCTGCTGGATGCCATCACGTCTA
>DATBNH010000021.1:0-1620 GCA_036554405.1 Cellvibrionaceae bacterium
AGCCGAGCGCGAAGGTTACTCCCTGCCTGAGCGCCCCGCCAATGCGGAATACCTGGCCTTTTCCGCCGAGACCCGGTTATCCGGCATCACCCTCGCCGATGGCACCAACTACGTTAAAGGTGCCAGCGATACCATTCAGCAATGGGCACAGACGCGTCAAATTACCATTCCAGGCAATCTTGATGGCCTTGTCAAAAAAGTCGCCCAAGCGGGTGGCACACCGTTAGTGGTGGCAAGTGGCAACCATATTCTTGGCGTGATTGCCTTGAGCGATGTGATTAAACCCGGCGTTGCCGAACGCTTTGCGCGTTTGCGTGCACTGGGTGTGCGCACCGTTATGGTAACGGGTGATAACCCGGTGACGGCAGGTGTGATTGCGGCACAAGCGGGTGTGGACGATTTTATTGCCGAGGCGAAACCTGAAGATAAACTTAATCTTATTCGACAAGAGCAGAACAAAGGCCGCTTGGTGGCCATGGTGGGTGACGGCACCAATGATGCCCCCGCTCTCGCCCAGGCCGATGTAGGGCTGGCGATGAATTCTGGCACCCAGGCAGCGCGGGAAGCCGGCAACATGGTGGATTTGGATTCCGATCCGGCCAAATTGTTGGCAGTGGTGGAGGTAGGCAAGCAGCTGCTAATCACTCGTGGCGCGCTTACTACTTTTTCCCTGGCCAATGATGTGGCGAAGTATTTTGCCATTATTCCGGCTGTGTTCGCCGGTGCCTTGCCTGCCATTGCCGCGCTGGACTTTATGCACCTCAATAGCCCGATAACGGCAGTACTATCGGCCTTGATTTTCAACGCGCTGATTATTCCTGCGCTCATTCCCTTGGCATTACGTGGCGTGAAGTTACGGCCCATGACCGCCGAAAAATTGCTGCGCAATAACATGCTGGTTTACGGTTTGGGCGGCGTGCTCTTGCCCTTCGTCGTGATCAAGCTAATCGATATGCTGCTGGGCCTGTTTCTGTAACAGCTTTTAGGAGAACTAAAATGACTCACGATTTTACCCGCTCGGTACCTGTTTCGAGCCAATTGTTCACTGCCTTGCGCGCCGCTGTGTTCTTTCTGGTGTTATGTGGCCTGATATATACCGGAGTCGCCACCTTTTTGGGTGGCTTGCTCTTCCCACAGCAAGCCACCGGTAGCCTGATTGAACAAGAGGGCCGTGTCATTGGCTCTCGTTTGGTTGCTCAGCCCTTTGTTAGCCCGCAATACTTTTACAGTCGACCGAGCGCCGCTGACTACGATCCAACCGGTACCGGCGGTAGCAATCTTGCGCCCAGCAACCCGGAATTGAGCGCGCGAGTGCGCGACGAAAGCGCTCGAATTCAGGCGCTGGAGGGCGTTACAGCTAACGCGATTCCGGTAGATCTATTGGCCGCCTCAGGCGCGGGGCTGGACCCGCATATTTCACCCGAAGCGGCGCGGCTCCAAGCGCCCCGTGTGGCAACTGCGCGCGGGCTTTCTGAAACGCAGGTGGTGTCTGCCACTGAACTAGCCACCGAAGGCAAACAGTGGGGGCTGTTCGGTCAGCAACGGGTGAACGTGCTGGAACTCAATCTAATACTCGATGGGTCAAACCAATAAGGAGGCACCATGATATCGTCGATCCCA
>DATBNH010000065.1:0-7140 GCA_036554405.1 Cellvibrionaceae bacterium
TTCGGCCCAGAGCCGCATTGAGTTTCGGTTTAGATGACAGCACCAAGCCCCGATGTACTTCCCAAATGGCACTCTGTAAACGGGCTGAAAAGCATTAGCCTGAAACTGATCGAGTGGATCAAGCGGCACCCGCGCACCGTCGCTCTGGCGGGTTTTATTTCGGGCATTGCCAGCTTTGCTCTGGTAGAGCGCAAACCGATACTGGCGCAGATTATCGTTGTGTTGATGCTGGCGACCTGGGTCTGGCTAATGCTGGAAAACACTCTGCGCCGCAATGCCTTGCGCCTGTTGAATTTGAATATACCGCGTCCGGCCTTGCAATTTGTCACGCAAATGGTGCATCAGGAAAGCCTGTTCTTTGTCTTGCCCTTTTTCTTTTTCACCCTTACCTGGAATAGCGGCCAGCTGGTGTTTATGGCGTTGTTAACCTGTGCGGCTTTGGTCTCTGTGGTCGATCCGCTGTACTACAATCACCTGGCCAAACGGCAGTGGCTGTATATGGGTTTTCACTCTCTGACCCTATTTGCGGTTTTACTGACCGGCCTGCCCATTATTCTGCACCTGACCACCGCGCAAGCTTATCCCTTAGCGCTGGGTACGGCCATGGTTCTCGCTATTCCCAGTATTATCAAGGCGCTGCCGCCGCGGCGTTGGTGGCGCTATGTGGCGTTGATTGCACTTATGGCTACGTTGGGCGTCAGTGGCTGGTTTGCCCGGTTTTGGGTGCCGCCGGCTACACTTTGGTTAACCGATGTGTCCATCAGTTTTGAGGTCGACCCAGAGCGTAAAACCTACGGCCAATCAATTCGGCAGCTGAGCCATGAACAATTGCATCACAACGGTCTATTTGCCTACTCAGCTATTCGTGCTCCCCGTGGGTTAAATGAGCGCATATACCATGTATGGCGCCTGGACGGTGAGCTGGTGGACAAAATTGCCCTGGATATTCAGGGCGGGCGCGATGAAGGCTATCGCGCCTGGACGCACAAGCAGCACTTCCCCGAAAATGCTCTGGGCCGCTGGCAAGTACAAGTAGTTACTGAGGCCAACCAAATGATTGGCGTGTTGCGTTTTGAAGTGTTGGGTGAGTTGCCGGTTTTACAGTAATGGTGTGCTTGCCCAATAGTGTGGCTGTACGTGGACAGGACGGCTGGAGTGGGACAGTAATAATCGCGGTGCTATTCTACTGCCAGCTTAGAACTCCTCCTCCAGTGTTAAGAGAAATTCGTTTAAATCGCGGCATTGACTATCACATTGCGCTTTGCTTCCAGAGCGGTTGAGCCATACTGACCTGAATCCTGCGTTCTTGGCGCCCAGATAATCTGTGCTGTGGTTGTCGCCAATATACCAGCATTGATTGATAGATTTGTCTGCCTGCGATGCGGCAAATTTGAATATGGCTGGAGCCGGTTTGGCTTCTCCCGCACAGGTAGGTGTAATCACCTGGTGAAAGTGCTTGTGTATTCCAAGCTTTTCAAGCTTGTAGCATTGCTGCTCTTTATCACCGTTGGTAATAATGCCCAGGTGCAAGTCGGATAACTTGTGGAGCACATCTTCAACCTCCGGAAATAATCGCCATGATGCTTCATAGCTTTGATAATAGTCATCGAAGATTTTATCCGTTTCCGCTGCAGACAGTTGCAGTGGTAAGCTTTCTTGAATTCTGCGCCGACGTTGTTCCTGGAAAGAAATCTTACCAGACAAGTAGCATGTCATATGCCTCTTGGTGATTTTGTGCCAGGCAGCAGGGAAGGCCGCAGGATTTTCTATGTGGTCAGAATATTTTATAGCGAACGCCAGCGCTGCAGCATCTTGCGAAGCCTTATGGTCAAGTAAGGTATCATCAATATCAAAGAAGATCATTGCGCTGGGTTCTCTGGTATATAGGGTTAATGTTTATGGCGTATTCCGTTGCCAGTAATGAATAGATGGCATGGTCCACGTACTTTCTGTAAAGAAATTCGCGCTCACGCGACACGCCTTCAAGACTAAACCCCAGCCGCTCTGCAATTGTGCGGCTTTTGATGTTTTCTGTAGCGCAGGCAATTTCGATTCGGTTCAAACCCTAGTATTCAGAGTAGGCGCAGAAAAACTGTGGATTTTGTTCCGGACTAGATTGCGCACAAAAGCTGCAGAAAGAAACCAGTCAGGTAAGTTCATCTCTGAGGCGACACTAAGCGCTTCCATGCGTATAGTGTCCTCCATTATCCATTGTTTGATTACAGCTTCATAGTTCATAAGTCGATATTTATCGAATCTCATTTGCGACCTTTGTGAAGGCATGTTTGATAGATTTAAGCCCTTAGATCGTAGTTTAGGTAGGCTACGCGCTTCACAACAAACGCTCTGAGTACCTATTGGTCTGAGGGTTTAGGTAATCGCTTAATCCAATCCGTAGCGGTGGCAAAGGTTTCTGTCATATTATTATGGCCAAGATTTGAAAACACTGCGTATTCGTATTGGTGGCCTGACGCGGCCAGGGTTTTCAATCTCTGCATAGAGAGGTCCACAGGCACACTGCCATCTTTCTCTCCAAATATCCACAGACCGGGAATATTCAGCTTGGCCAGGTTCTCGCTGGAGTCGGTATCCTTACCCAGAAAGTCGGGCCAGAGATACTTTACCTTTCTCGCGGCCAGTGCCTCGTTATAACTGGGTACCTGGTTGCTATCCAGGTCGGCAGTGTATTTGCTGTAAATATCTTCTTCACTGACTTTACAGACAGGGCCGCTCCATAAAACCATAAAATCCACCAGCTTGCTTTTTTCGACCGCCAGGGGGACTATCCAGCCGGCCTGGCTAATGCCTGTTAATCCAAGTGAT
This sequence comes from Cellvibrionaceae bacterium, assembly GCA_036554405.1. Lineage (GTDB taxonomy): Bacteria > Pseudomonadota > Gammaproteobacteria > Pseudomonadales > Cellvibrionaceae > Gilvimarinus. The sequence continues at coordinate 2,824 of DATBNH010000065.1, forward strand.
AACCCTTTTACTTTGGGGTTTTGGTGTAGTGCATTTACGGCGGCAATGGCATCGTTAGCGAGTAGGTTAAGATTTTTCTCGCTAACGCTCTTATTGCTTTCGTAGTCGCCACCAGAACTCCCCGCGCCGCGTTTATCATAAACCAAAGCAACGATGCCCTCAGCGGCGAAACGCTGGGCCCAATACATATTTCTTTCTTGCTTTCCAGAGCCATGAACAAAGACCACCGCTGAATGGAATTGGCCGTCTTGAGGGGAAACGATAGATCCAGATAATTCTATGCCATGGCTGGTAAATGTAATATCTTCAGTGTTAAAAACTTCACCGTAGGCACTAATATTATTAAGAAATAAAATCGCAAAAAACAGTATTTTTTTCATAACAGTTCAGCTGCCTGTTAAACACGGGTTCTGGTTTTGTTGGCAATCTCTGGCGCACCCGATGTGCTCTTGCCTTTGCTGTCGAGACCGACGTAGAGCACGTCGTCATTGACCAGCACATCCACTAGCAAAATGCGGTTTTTATCGAGGTGTGTGCCAAAGGTGCGGCACAGTTTGTGGGTCATGGTATCTCGGTAGCTGTCAGAAATTACCAGCTTACGGGTGAAGGAGGTTTCTAAGGCAACCAACAACGGAAAGTAAGGTCGGTGACTCCAGTTGCACGATCTGCCCCAAGGTTGACATTCAAAACCTTGAGCGGTCACTTCAATATTGTCACTGATCTGGGTGCCATCGGCGCAGCACAAATAATAGCGCAGTATGCCTTGTTCAGATAATTCAGGCGCGGATAAAGTTTCGGTATTTTCTTCAAGCAGTTGCTGGCGCATATGTAAAACGCTTTCACTCAGCGAGCGGTTATGTACAGCCATAGCCCGTAAGCGTTCTGCTTTGCGTTTTAAAAAAGATTGCTGAAGTGCCCGTGCCGAGGCGCAGGTTTGATGAGGAGGTAATAGCTGAGCTTGAGCCGGATGAAAAATATAACCCTGTATAAAGCGCGCGCCACACTCTATACCAAAATGTAATTCTTCCTCGGTTTCCACACCCTCACAGACAATATCACAGCCTATGCGCTCAGCAATCTTGGTGGCCGCCAAGGTGACATCGGCGGTTAATCCACCTCTGGAGGCCTTTTTAAACAATTGCATATCCAGTTTAATGATATCCGGCTTCAGCGCTTCAATGCGATCAAGCTGTGACGCACCAGCACCAAAATCATCAATGGCCACACGCATGCCGGCGCGATGATAATCTGCTACCACCCGTTGAATTTGGCTCAGCTCGCCCTGTCCCTCGGTAATCTCTACCACTACACGAGCAGGATCAATACCCGCCGCTTCAATCATGGCAATGGTGGGGCTGGCATCGCCTTTTAATCGCTCCACCCATTCCGGTGAAATATTAACAGTAACATAGCCTGCGTCCTGATTCTGTGCAAAATGCTTTAGGGCAGCGCGACGGATATGGCGATCTATGGCCAGTAAATCGCTGCGATCAACGTTGGGTGAATGAAATAACGCCCCGGCACTGCGTAACTCTCCAGCGTCATCGCGATAGCGCGCCAGAGCTTCATAGCCACTGATTTCGCCCGTAACCAGATCAACAATAGGCTGATAACAGGGAAAATAGTGGCTAGGTTCGAGCATGGAGTCAGGCATAAACTACAGGTCCAAAACAGACAGATGGGGTAGTGTAGACCATTTGTTCGTCATTTTCTCGCAACACTCCAATAAGGCTGGGTAATATGAAGAGTGCTTGGACGCCTACAGGTTTGTTGGAGGATGATGGCTCTTCTGCAATTGTCTACTGTGCTATTTTCCACGGGCTTGATGGGATCTGAAGCCGTGCTACCCTGAAAAAGCAGTATTACTTCAGGAGGCCTTATGTCTAAAACAGCAACGCTGTACCGCATGTTAAGTGACGATCATATCTGCCCCTTTGGCTTAAAGAGCAGGGACTTGTTAAAGCGCAAGGGCTTTGAGGTGGATGACCAGCCGCTGCGATCGCGCGAGGATGTGGATGCTTTTAAGCAGCGCGAGGGCGTGGATACTACGCCGCAAACCTACATCGATGGTGAGCGTATTGGCGGTTATGATCAGCTGCACGAGTATCTGGGCTTGGGTAAGCCAGGGCAGCAGGGCACCACCTATACACCGGTAATTGCCATATTCCTCACCTGTTTTTTAATGGCGGTGGCGCTGGTGTGGCGGTTTTACACGGGGCTGGCCATTATTCCTGTGGTTGAGCTGTTTGTAGCGCTAAGTATGTGTGCGCTGGCGATTCAGAAGCTGCGCGACCTCTACGCTTTTTCCAACCAGTTTATTACCTACGACCTACTGGGTATGCGCAAGCCTCCCTATGCCTACGTGTACCCGTTTGTCGAGGCTTGGGCCGGTATTGGTATGCTGGCGGGTATCTCGGCCTGGCTGGTATCTCCGTTGGCACTGTTTATCGGTCTGGTAGGTGCGATTTCCGTGTTTAAGGCTGTTTATATAGATAAACGCGAATTGAAATGCGCCTGCGTGGGCGGTAATAGCAATGTGCCGCTGGGCGTGGTATCTCTTACCGAGAATCTGTTTATGATTGCCGCCGCCCTTTGGATGTGGGTGAAATAATCCGCGTCACAGTGGTGCGGTTAATACTCTCTTGGCACCAATAAGGTGCCTTGCTGGTTTTGTTTGCCTCTTAATGGGGCGCTCTTGCTGTGTGTTGACGCGCCAAAAATTCCTAACTCCTTGATAAATATAGCTTAATAGAATGGGCATAAATTGTGCATTTTTTCGGGCTCATGCACAAATAATAAGCGATGCTACCTTAGTCTGACCAAAGCGAGCCATGTTCTGGTGCAGGCGGGTGCAACCATTGTACTCAAGGAGTCCTCATGCAAAACCCTGTTGGTAAATTCGCCCCTTTGTGGGGTGCAGCACTCTTGTGCCTGGCCCCGGCGGCCTTAGCCGATGAATTAAACGGCAGCAATACTGCCTGGATTCTGACCGCTACGGCGCTGGTATTGTTTATGACCCTGCCGGGGCTGTCACTGTTTTACGGCGGCTTGGTGCGCGCCAAAAATATTCTCTCGGTATTGATGCAGTGTTTTGCCATAGCCTGTATCGCCTCGCTGTTGTGGCTGGTCGTTGGTTACAGCTTGAGCTTTGGTGAAGGCAATGCCTTTATCGGTGATTTTAGTCGCGTTATGTTTTACGGCATCGGCGAGGACACCTTATGGGGTGACATTCCCGAGTCGCTGTTTGCACTGTTTCAGATGACGTTCGCCATTATTACCCCGGCGCTAATCGTGGGTGCTTTTGCCGAGCGCATGAAGTTTTCTTCCATGCTGATCTTTTCTTCCCTGTGGTTGCTGGCAGTGTATGTGCCGGTGTGCCACTGGGTGTGGGGCGGGGGTTTCCTTGGCGCTTGGGGACTACTGGATTTTGCCGGTGGCACCGTGGTGCATATTACCGCCGGCGTGGCGGCACTTGTGGCCGCTATGGTGTTAGGCCCGCGCGATGGTTTTGGCTCCACGCCAATGCCACCACACAATATGACCATGACCGTAATGGGTGCCGGTATGCTCTGGGTAGGCTGGTTTGGTTTTAACGGCGGCAGTGCGCTGGCGGCCAATGGCGATGCCGCCATGGCCATGCTGGTCACGCATATCTCTGCCGCTGCCGGCTCGCTGGCGTGGATGACCATCGAGTGGATTCGCTTCCGCAAGCCCAGTGTGCTGGGTATTGTCACCGGCATGGTGGCAGGTCTTGGCACTATTACTCCGGCGTCGGGCTTTGTCGGCCCCGGCGGAGCCCTGGTGATTGGTCTTGCAGCGGGCTCGGTGTGTTTTGTGATGACCCAAGTGGTCAAGCGCGTATGGAAAATTGATGACTCTTTGGACGTGTTTCCCGTCCACGGTGTCGGTGGTATTCTCGGCACTATTCTGGTGGGCGTTTTTGCTTCACCCAACCTGGGTGTGTTCAGCGGCCAGGGTTTTTCCGACGCGGTCAGCGGCATGAGTGGTCAACTTTGGGTGCAGTTTTTAGGTGTGATTATCACCGTGGCCTATACGGCAGTGATTACCTATATTGTATTAAAAGTAACTGGCGTGTTAACCCGTGGCATTCGCGCTACTCGTGAAGAAGAGCTGATTGGTTTGGATATCAGCATGCATGAGGAGGAGGGGTATAAGCTGTAGGTGAACGGTGAACGGTGAACGGTGAACGGTGAACGGTGAACGGTGAACGGTGAACGGTGAACGGTGAACGGTGAACGGTGAACGGTGAACGGTGAACGGTGAACGGTGAACGGGGAACGGTGAACGGTTAATTGG
>DATBNH010000075.1:0-6463 GCA_036554405.1 Cellvibrionaceae bacterium
GGTGAACGGTGAACGGTGAACGGTGAACACGTTGCTGTGCTCACCTGCACACCGTCAAGTATGCAAAAAACTTTTATCCACTTTCCTCTAAAAAGACCTCCTCAATGGTCACGCCAAACACCCGCGCAATCCTGAAGGCCAGGGGCAAGGAGGGATCATACTTGCCTTTTTCTATGGCAATAATCGTCTGGCGGGATACCTCCAGTTTGTCCGCCAGATTACTCTGGGACCAACCGTTGGCTTTTCGTCGATCTTTAATAGTATTGTTCATGAATAACGTCGTTTTACCACATAGCAAAGCGCAATGCCGTACACAGCCATCAACGCCGGAAATACCCACACCAGACCGACGTGTGGAAAACCCGGCTGCCCCTCCACCATGCCATAAGTGGCGCAGCTTAAACCTACAATCAGAAAGCTGATAATCATCGCCTCGGACATTTTACGCCACTCCAGCTCATCAAAGCTGCGGGTAAAAATCAACACCTCGCGCACACCCCAAAAAATAGGCAACATGGGCGCTACCGCCACTAGTATCCGCAGCCAGTTGGGCTCGGGAATAAAACCATAATTGAGCAACCAGCGCGACAAAAATAAAATGCCCACATAGGCCGACATCACCAAAATAAAGTTGCGTGTGTAGCGTTTAAGCGCCTGTTTTTTTACTGTGTTACCGCTCATTTATTGTTCCTCCAAAAATTGTGTCAGTGCCTGATTAAAGGCCTGGGGTTGATCTTTCATAACAAAATGATAGCTGTCTTCAATGGTGACAAAATTAACAGCAGATAATGGCTGATACTGCCGCTGATATAACGATTCCAACGCCTGTTTGGATAATGGCATTGAGGTGTCCCAGGCGAGCATCACGGAGACGGGAACCTTAATATCGGACAAGATTGGCCGGTAATCGGACGACAGCAATTCCTTCATGGCGTGAATAACCGTGGTTTTATCAGAGCTATCAGCCCAATCTGTTAACGTGGGTAAAAAGTCTGGCTGTTTGCTCATTACCCCCAGTCCGGCGCGCTGCTGCTGGCGGAATTCAGCCTCACTCTGCTGTAACATAAACTGGCTTAACCTCCCTGCCCGCGTTACCGTCTCTTCGGCTGTTATGCCCGGCCAGTAGAGCTCGGCCAAAAATGGCAGCGAGTCTATTACCAGAACCTTTTGCACCTGCTCGGGCAATTGTCTGGCCACTTGTAAGGCCAACTGGCCGCCCAGGCTATGTCCCAGCAAAATCAGCTTGCCCCCCTGCTGGCGCAATTGCTCGCTTAGCGCATCCGCCGCCTGTGCCACCGGGTTTGTCACGGCAGGGGCTGCAGGCGCCACACCGGCAAAGCCCGCCAGCTGCACCGTTAATACCCGATACTCACCCTGGTAGGACTGCACCCACGGCTGCCACAGCTCATAAGACGACGCCAGTCCCGAGATCATCACCAAGGTCGTTTCACCGCTGCCACTTTCCTCAACAGCTATTACCTCAGCTCTGGCGGACAGCTGGGCGCTTAAAAATAGTACCAATAACAATCTCAGCATACGGCCTCCACAAATGTAAAACATACTTTACATTTCAAGAATAGCCAAAGCAGCCAAAAATGTAAAGTACCTTTTACATTGGCAGTATAACAATGTCGGCTTACGCGGAAAGAGCTGGAAGTGATAGCGCGCGACCCGAAAAACGTGATGAAGATGCTCACAGAATAGATTCGGGAGGGCCTCCAGCACCAGTAGCGCCCTGAGGCGGAAACAAAAAAGCCGGCTTTTTTGTTTGAAATGACGATGAGTGCCGTTTGTCAGAACGCCTTTTGGCTAACTTGACCTACCAAGAGCAGAAGTGTCATACCAAATGAAGTTGATACCTAAAACCTGGAATCACGTTCACAAGGTATTCCATCATTATCACCGTCCATTTTCATATTTGGGCAATTCTTCAAAAACCATTCAGCCTCACCTCTTGAGCGCATTTGACTACAATGCTGTCGGCCATCGCACCTATACCTTACGGTTGCCTGTGTAGTGGATTTATCAGGTGAGTTAAATTTAATGGTTTTTGGGGGTGGCTTATCATCAAGTGGTGTTCCTTCAGGCAGCTTTTGTTGGAGTGCTTGCGTGTCAATTATTGGCGTCGATAAAGAAATATTTTTTTGGTAGAACGTCCAGGCTATAAATATCATTAGCGCTAAAACAATAAACTTATTCATCCTGCTCATCCTTCGGCCAACATGTTTGAACGCCAAACCATCCTGATTAATCAAAGCACAATGTTATCAGCGGTTAACAAACACCAAGCTATTCAAACGCTACACCCAAGGCAATAAGTACCTGCGCCCCGGGAAAACCATCTGCAATCATTCCCAAATCTTGCTGAAATTCGCTAATAGCGCGGCGGGTGGCAGGGCCTAAAATGCCATCGGCCTCGCCTGCATCAAAGCCTTTTTCGTTAAGCCGGGTTTGCAGACTTATAACCTGATCGCGATGCAAGCGCGGCGCATCTTCCGGCGGTGGTTGATACAAACCGCCGGCACCGTTAATGCGATCGGCCAAATGGCCTACGGCCAGCGCGTAGAACTCGGAACGGTTCCAGCGCATAATTACGCCAAAATTACTGTACACCAAAAAGGCAGGCCCTTTGTGACCTGATGGAACCAGCAGCGAGGCCTCCATACCTTCTACCACCGGCAAAGCTGAACCGTCGATTTGACGCACGCCCAGTTCACTCCACTCAGCCAAGTGCTTGCGGTTATTTAACCCGGCCTGCAAATAGGGGAAGTTCTCTGGCAGGCGCACTTCCCTGCCCCAGCGGGTTCCGGTTTCCCAGCCGATGCCCTTTAAAAAGTTGCTGGCCGAGGCCATAGCATCGGGCAAGCTGCCCCAGAGGTCGCGCCGGCCATCGCCATCGTAATCCACCGCGTATTGTAAAAAAACCGAGGGCATAAACTGCACATGGCCCATAGCACCCGCCCAGGAGCCTTCCATTCGCTCGGCAGTAATAGAGCCTTCGTCAATGATCCGCAGGGCCGACATCAGCTCACCGGTGAAGTAGGTACTGCGACGGGTATCACAAGCCAGGGTGGCTAGCGAATCCAGTACCGACATACGACCAAAAAAACCACCAAAATTAGTCTCCAACCCCCAAAAAGACACTAAGTACTGGGGCGGCACCCCATACTGTGCGTATATTTCATTCAACAGCGAACGGTGTTGCGCCAGCAGCTTGCGCCCCTGCTGAATACGCTGGGCATTAACCCGGGTATTGAAATAATCAGCAAAGGTGGTGGTAAATTCAGGTTGCTGACGATCCAGTTCCAGCACGCGCGGGCTCAGACTTGCCACCGCCAGGCTTTTATCTATCACAGACTGCGAAATACCCTCGGCGCGAGCTGTAGTACTGAAGTTGGCAATACAGCGATCAAAGTCTTCGTCCGTTAATGCGTGGGCACCGGACACACAGGTACCCAATAATGCCAGACCAACAAACAGGTGTTTCCCAGAAATCATACAAACTCCGGTTAATGCAAAGGGGGATTAGAGCAACAGGTGATTGGAGTCAGTGCAGGATAACCAGTTCCCCCGCGTTAGGGAATGACTTGCGCCGCAATATTACCCGGGATGTAACGGTGAGGAGGCGTAGGTCACATTGAAAGCGCGCCTGATTACGTCTGAGGCTAATCAGGCCTACAAGGTAGGTGGGCCTGATTAGATGTGAGTATCACAAACCGTATGCAGTCGCGGTTTGTTTATTTATATGGATTTCAGGCTAAATGATTGGTTTTGGCCGCCATGATAAAGTCATTTTTGTGCAGGCCTTTGATTTTATGGGTCCACCAATCCACCGTGACCTTACCGTATTCAGTAACAATCGCCGGATGGTGCTGTGCCTGTTCGGCCAGATCGCCCACTTTGTTTGTAAAAGCCAGCGCTTCAACAAAGTTTTTAAAGGAAAACTCACGGGTGAGGATGGGTATTTCATCCACATAATCCACTTCCCATTCGGGCAGATCTTTCAATAACGCTTGTATTTCATCGTCGTTCAAACGTGGCGCATCGGCGCTGCAGGCTTCGCATTGCTGTTGATGTAAATCACTCATTGTCAGCCTCTTTAGTTGATGATTGTGCCAATAGTAAATTGACACAACAGTGGTTTGAATTGTCAGTCTAACAGGCATAGACCAAAAGCCCAACAGGGCACATTTTGGCCCAAATTCCATGAGTGCGTGCATTAAGCTGACATTTTTGTAAAACGTCCAGTCCGAACGCATACTTACATTTTTGCGGCGCTTTATATTTAAACTGAAACTGTTAACCATGTCCTTGCCTACGATAAACAAGCAGGGAACATTGCTATTAAGCTTTAAACCGGCAGGTGAATGTTGATCGCAGTAATATCTTCCACATTGACATTTGCTGTATTTCTTTTCCAATGGCTGCTAAAGCTTGCGAGTGATTTTTACCTATTTCAAGGCATAGATAGCATCTACTGATATTGCCAAAGCTTAAAAACGTTTCAGCGATGCCATCTCTTTGTTTTATTGAATTTCCAACGCCTGCTCTTCAATTTTAGCTTTCCAAATGGCCGGGCCGGTCTGGTGAACAGACTCGCCCTTGCTATCTACCGCGACGGTCACCGGCATATCTTTCACATCAAACTCGTAAATAGCCTCCATCCCCAGCTCTGGGAAGCCCAGCACCTTGGCGGATTTGATCGCTTGTGCCACCAAGTAAGCGGCGCCGCCTACGGCCATCAGGTATACCGATTGATTGTCGCGAATGGCGTCAATGGCGGTGGGGCCGCGCTCGGATTTACCGATCATACCCAGCAGGCCAGTCTCTTCGAGCATGGTGCGGGTAAATTTGTCCATGCGCGTGGCGGTGGTGGGGCCGGCGGGACCAACTACTTCGTCACGCACCGGGTCTACCGGGCCCACGTAGTAAATAAAGCGGCCCTGCATGGATACCGGCAGAGGTTCGCCCTTGGCTAACAGGTCGGTCATTTTTTTGTGTGCGGCATCGCGGCCGGTCAGCATTTTGCCCGAGAGCAAAATGGTTTCGCCGGTGGTCCAGCTCTGTACATCTTCTTTAGTCACAGTATCCAGATTGACGCGGCGCACGCTGTCGCCCACTTCCCAGGTAATATCCGGGTAGTCTTCCAGTGACGGCGGCGTTTGCATTGCCGGGCCAGAGCCATCCAGCACAAAGTGCGCATGACGGGTGGCGGCACAGTTGGGAATAATGGCCACGGCTTTGTTGGCGGCGTGGGTGGGGTAATCCTTCACCTTGATATCCACAACAGTAGTCAGGCCGCCTAGACCCTGAGCGCCTATACCTAAGCGATTGACCTTGTCGTACAGCTCCAGGCGTAACTCTTCTGCTCGATTGCCGGCACCTCGCGCCTGCAACGCCTGAATATCTACCGGTTCCAGCAGGGCTTCTTTGGCCAGCAGCATGGCTTTTTCGGCGGTGCCGCCAATACCGATGCCGAGCATGCCCGGTGGGCACCAACCGGCACCCATTTCCGGCACCACTTTGAGCACCCAATCCACTACCGAATCGGAGGGATTGAGCATGGCAAATTTGGTTTTGGCTTCACTGCCGCCGCCTTTGGCCGCCACATGCACGTCCACGGTATTACCGGGCACAATGTTGTAGTGAATAATCGCCGGGGTGTTATCGCCGGTGTTGGCACGTTTGCCATCCGGGTCCGATAAAATAGAGGCGCGCAGTACATTATCCGGATGGTTGTATGCGCGGCGAACACCTTCGTTGACCATATCGGTCACGCTCATCTCGGCATCCCAGTGCACATCCATACCCACGGTGACGAACACGGTGACAATACCGGTATCCTGACAAATGGGGCGGTGGCCCATGGCACACATGCGCGAATTGATCAAAATTTGCGCCATGGCGTCTTTAGCGGCCTTGTTCTGCTCGCGCTCATAAGCCTGATGAATGGCCTGGATAAAATCCACAGGGTGGTAGTAAGAGATAAATTGCAGCGCATCGGCGACGCTGTCGATCAGGTCATTCTGGCGAATCACGGTGGTCATGGGAGTCTCGCTTGTACTGGGTCACTGTAAGCGGGGTATTTTACACCAAAGCGCGGCTTTAAAGCGCCCTCTCCCCAACCCTCTCCCATAGGGAGAGGGTGCTTTAACGTGGAGCTGTTAAGGCGTATTACCTATCTGCTGGCGCAGTTGTAATAAGTCACTATTGAGGCTGCGGCGGTAGGCATCAATAGCCGTAATGGCCTCTTCATTGGTTTTTACCCGCGTGGCCAGATCGCGCAGGCCCGGCATCTGCTGGCTAATACGGTTTAAATCGTCACGAAGCGCTTTAAAATCCTGTGCACTGGACTCAAGAGTCTTCATAGCAGCACTGGCCTGATCAATTCGACCTTTTAGGTCGTCAATCCCCGCCTGCAATTCGCGGCGCACGCTGGTGACGGCGGTACGAGCGGCAGTTG
>DATBNH010000080.1:0-10285 GCA_036554405.1 Cellvibrionaceae bacterium
CCCATTTTGGATGAGTGGAAAGCCTTAAGCCGCAAAGAGCAATTCCAGTTGGACGGGCAACGGCAGCGACTTGAACAGCAACACAGAGAGTTTGTGCTAGACGCTGCCGCCCGTATTAAGGGTGAACGCTTTTAGCATGAGAGAGATTTAATCACGCTTGACTAAACAAACACCGCATTCAATATGATCTGTAAACGGAAACTGATCAAACAGTGCGAAATGTTTGATGTTATGGGTTTGAGTAATTACCTCTAAATCCCGTTTTAGCGTCGCTGGGTTGCATGAGATATAGACGATATTATCGAAACGCTGGGCAATCGCGGTGGTGTGCGGGTCGAGCCCAGCGCGAGGCGGGTCTACCAGCAGGGTAGAAAAATTGTAGCTATCAAGATCTATGGTGGCCAACCGGCGGAATGGCCGAACCTTGTCCAGGGCCTCGGAAAACTCCTCGCTGGACATGCGCACAATGTCTATATTCTCAACCTGATTGAGCGCCATATTATAGCGGGCTGAGTTGACCGATGACTTAGCCAGCTCAGTTGCCAGTACGCGGTTGAAGTTGTGGGCAAGGGGCAGGGTAAAGTTGCCATTGCCGCAGTATAACTCCAATAAATCCCCACCATTATTGACGGTTTTATCGACAGCCCACTGCAACATTTTTTGGCAGACTTCGGCGTTGGGTTGCGTAAAACTGCTTTCGATTTGTTGATAGTCATAGTGGCGCTGATTTACTGTCATACGCTCGGTAACAAAGTCTTGCCCCAGTACCTGCTTTTGTTTGCGGCTGCGGCCAATAAGATGCACGCCCAACGTATCGATAAGCCCTTGCGCACTCGACAACCAGTTGTCGTCGAGTTTTTTATGGTAGATTAAAGTGATTAGCGCTTCACCGGCAAGCGTGGTTAAAAATTCAGCTTGAAACAATTTTTTGCGCAGAATCTCACTGGCGTTAATTTCAGCCAGTAACTGAGGCATTAACTCGTTAATACGTGCACTGCCTTGTTGGAATTGCTCAATAATATAGGGCTTTTTATATTTGCCGGGCTCATACATGGCATAGTGAGCCTGCTTGCCCTCATGCCATATTTTAAACTCGGCACGCATCCGAAAGCCCGAGGCTGCCGAGCTGTAAACTTCGGCAGCGGGGGCCTTAAACCCAGAAAAAAGATCGGTGATATAGGCTTGCTTGTTAGCCAGTTGCTGTTGGTAGTATTCGTCAGAGAATGCGATACCGGTCATAATTGTCGCTCTTGATTGTGCGCGTAGCTGGCTGCTGCTGAGTACACTCGGCCCATTGGCAGTGTATCAACATGAGCGGCTCGCCTTGGCAAATAGCGCTGTAATATTCTTCTGGCCACTGGTTTACCAGCGTATCCACTTCTAATCTTCGATCAGGACACAGATCCTTGAGCGATTCAAACACTGCAAAATAGGATCTACCCGGTAACACGCTGGCTTTAAAGTGCGACGCATAGTGATCGAACTGAAGGTTATCGGCAACCAGGCCATCGCCATGGGCCAATAGTGCAGCCAATGCACGAGGCTCTTCAACCTGCTGATCCAGCCGCCGCGATTCTATGGCTGTGAGAGCGGACTGGCAAGTACTCTTTTGATTATCCGGCCCGCGTTGCGCCAGATTTAACCGTGCCAGGGTTGCGGCCTGTTCCGTTTTAAAAAGTTGAATGGTTGACAGGGAATAGTCCGTATCACTGACACTGACCCAGTCATTGCGTTGCTGCGCCATATTCAGGGCCGCCGCATTGAGTAGCTTTTCATTGTTAAACAGCCAGATCTCGCGTGTGTCCGATGCTTGCGAACTGATTTCACCCCCTAATGCGGCACAGGCCTCAAGGGTTGCGTAATCTCTTGCGGCTTGGCTCGCTACCGCTTCGGCGGCGGTAATTAATTGAGCGGCAGAGGGCGGCGGCGGTGGGGCAGTTTGGCAACCGCCTATGGCAATAAAAGCTATCAGTGTTAAAAGTCGCCCGTATAATTTTTGCAGCATGGTCATGTTACGCACTCCTGATCAATGAATAATCGAATGCAATCCCTGGCGAGAATGATAAAAACGGTTTTCAGGCCGTTTGGGCAAGCGAATAATAAAACGAGAGCCTTCGCCGGGCGTTGACTCAACATCAATGGTGCCACCGTGATGCTCGGTCACAATGAAATACGACACCGACAGCCCAAGTCCGGTCCCTTTCCCCACTTCTTTTGTCGTAAAAAAAGGCTCGAAAATATGTCGAGCTACCTCATCAGACATACCCGGACCATTATCAGCGACAGTGATAATAACGCTGTCGTCATCGTGCATAACCGATACGCTAATCTCGGGGTGGCTGAGCTCGGCATCTTTTACCGCTTGCGCTGCATTGCGAATCAGGTTTAGTAGCACCTGTTGAATTTCGGCGGCGCTGCCCATTATCTCGGGCACTGAGTCATCAATATCAACAATCACAGCGGGTAATTGATTGCGCTCGGCGACAAGCAATTCTACACCGTGGCGGATTACCTGCCCCAAATCAAAAGGACGTTGAGTTTGGCCGCTACTGCGGGAAAAATCCAGCATGTTGGTCACAATGTCGGCGGATCGCTCACCAGCCTCGCGAATATCGTCGAGAAATTGAATGATTTTGCGCTCGTTTAAATAGTGATTGACCTGATCGAGCTCAATACCCAGTTGTGTCGCCATCGCCTGATTGGCACGAATGGAAGGAGAGAGACGCCGATGAATATTCTGTATACCGTGTAAAATTATACTTAACGGGTTATTGATTTCGTGGGCCATACCCGCGGCCAGCTCCCCCAGGGACAGCATTTTCTCATTTTGAATCATCATATTCTCAACTCGCACGCGCATAGTGACATCGTCAATACGTATCACCGCCCCTATGGCCTGCGCCGCAATCAGAGGATAAATAGTTAAATCGCTGTAACCCAGCTCCTGGCCATCGGTATTTTGAATATTCTGACTGATATGCGGTAATCCGGCATCGATAGTATTACTGATGGTGTCATCGTTAATAGGCAATCCCGGATAAACATCATTTAAATGCTGCCCCAGTGCAATATCGGCGGGTATATCGGTTTTATTGGCGGCGGCGGCATTCCAGTGGGTAACAAAACCACGCAACGTGACGCCAATGATTACCGAGGGCATGGAATTGATAATACTGTGTAGATACTCCTGGGTTTCGCGCAGTAACAGTTCGGTGGCCTCGTGCCGGCCGATTTCCTGATAGAGCTGGTCATTGGTCTGATACAGGCTTTCGGTGCGCTGCTGGACCTTGTGCTCCAGTTCTTTCTGGGACTTATGCAAAGCTGTGCGGGCACGTTTGTAATTGAGACGGCTGCGTTGCAGACCGATAATTAAAAGTGTCTGAAACAGCACTAGAGCAACAATAATAGCCCACATCCAGGTCAGCGCTTCACCATCCACCGCCCACGCCTGGGAGCTAAACAGTAAGCCGGGCAGGGCGGCGATGATGGCGCGCAGGCGATGAAAAGCAAACCGGGTGAGTAACATAGTGAACCTGTGCCGTGGACACGTTGATAAGGGCCAAAGTCTAGCACCTATAAGTGCTTCCCGGTACTTTTCGCGGTGGTACAGGAGCCCATAAAACAACAAAATCTGTATGGTTTTTAATCACTTACAAAGAAAAATGACATTTTTGTTTGACACCCCCGAGCTTTTGGGTAGAATGCGCCCCTCACGACCGGGTGGTTAGCTCAGTTGGTAGAGCGGCGCCCTTACAAGGCGTAGGTCACAGGTTCGACCCCTGTACCACCCACCATTGCCTCAGGGCATAAGTCGACTGCCGTGGACCGGTAGTTCAGTTGGTTAGAATGCCGGCCTGTCACGCCGGAGGTCGCGGGTTCGAGCCCCGTCCGGTCCGCCACTATTGTAAAAAGCCCCATACGTTGGGGCTTTTTTATGCCTTAAATAAACACCTCACCTACGCGGACGGGGCGAGAACCCACGAAGCGGTGTTCGACTCATTCGCCGGGAGCGAGAGAGGTCAGCCCTCGCAGGCTGTTGAAAAACTATCTCGGCTCGGGCTTCCTGCTTCGCCCTACCTCCTGCGTCCATGCAGTCGTGCGTTGCCGCTGCTTCGTTAAAATCATGCTCAAAAGACCCAAAGCGCTTCGCGGGGCCAGCTTTGCTCACAAACTGCAGGAGCAGTTTGCATAGCGGAGCTACCGAAGGTGTCCCCACAGGGATGTGGGGCATGATTTATAACCCATAAACTCGGCTTTGGCATCCTGCGTCGCCCTAACACCTACGTCCGTATAGGCGTCCGCTTATGAACGCGGCAAGCCGCTGCCCCTTCGGGTCGTGGTCTCCGCTGTGCTTCGGCTCGCATGATTTTGCCTTGCATCGACTGCCTCGAAAACGTTTTTCAACAGCCTGCTAGCCCGAATATTTCACCAAATGCCGATTTGATGGCGCCGGGCTGAGGTCTTGTAAGCGGGATCGCGACTGGAGTCTTAGTGGTTCAAAGGCAAAAAGAGCATGCACGCTCACAAGGCCTCAGAACAAGCCAGCATTCGGCAAGCGTAGGAGGTGAAAAATTAAGCTGCACTGAATTCGCTCCAGATTACACCAATTCTGCCTGTCAGGTAGACTAAGAGCGTTTTGCTGAGGTATTTGGGCTTGCCCGAAGGGTGAACGCCAGGGATGGCGTGAATCAACCCCGTCCGGTCCGCCATTATTGTAAAAAGCTTTATACGTTGGGGTTTTTTATGACCGCCAACACACCATCCTACGGCTATTCTGTCATTTATCTGTCACAAATCGCTGTCATGCTGAGCGCTGGAATTTTGTGCACAATCGGTTGTCACAGAAGGCCATTAACTCACTTTTGAAGACAAAGGAGGCAATATGCAAGACTATCTGGAAGAGCTTCTTGAGCGTCAACTTGATGAATATGATGAAGAACCTGGAGACGATTACTCGGAACTGTAAAGACGCCACGGACGGCGGCTTTGCTACCCCCCGGTTACACAAAAGCTGCGAAAACCTGAACCATCTCCCACAATTTACTGATTTCTCCTCTTAAACCCCCCAAAATAGCTGAATTGTGTCGGCTATCTACCTATACTCGGCAGTAGCGAATTCTCTCGTTGGGCATCTATTGCCTGGGTAGTCATATGAAGCACAGCCACACTGAACAACTCGAAGCGGTAATTATTTTCGAAGCCGGCAAAATTGCCCGCGAGATGCAATACCCCGAGTTTGAAGCCGTGATGGATGGCTATGTGCCTATGATTGACTATGCCGGCACCCGTGCTACCGCCGTGTACCTTCTGATCAACAATCATTTCAAAATCACCACCTGTGTATTCTTTCTGGCCGACTTTAATGAACGCGGTATGATCAGCAAAGGCTGGAATGTGCCCATGCAGCGCCTGGCGGAGCTTGCTGCACGCGGTCCAGACCTGGGAGCAGGGGCCATAAAGCTTGCTTGTTTTAGCCAGTGCCCCATGGAATTGCAGCAAAATAACCTGTGGGACCCCTGTATGGATCCGGGTCGCAACAGCTTTGTATTACTGCGCAAGGCCGTACAAAGCAACCGCCTGGGGCTGGTCTTTTCCGAGGTATCGAAAAGCGAAGCCCCGCTGGAGTCCCGGGAAGACAATGATGAGCTGCGCCGCAGCCTGGAACACAAGTACACCCAAGCCATGCGCAACCGCCTGGCACAGACCCTGAAAACCCAGAGGCTGCGCATTCAAACCCTGAACAGTCGTATGCAGGCGCGTGTTAAAGATTTAAAGCGCGAACATCAGCAACGGCTGGAAAGCTATCAGCAGGCACTGACTCGGACCGAGAGCGAAAAGCAAGGCGCAGAGGCGGCGTTATCGGCGCTGCAAGAGGAGCTGGATTTGCATGTGCGTAAAGCCGAAAGCATCCGTGAATATTATGAACATAAGTTGAGCAATCAACGCACCGGTGAAAACTCCCAAGCGGAGCAAATTGAGCTAACCCTTGAGCGTGAATTTGAACACAGGTTAAACGAAATTCGCCAGCAGCTTGAACAACAGCTGGACATGAAAGAGATGGAACTTTTCTACCGTCAGCAGCGAGAAACCGCTTTGACCGATGAGCTGGAACAGGTGCGCAAGGACCACGAGGCCCTGCTCAATAACGGAGCCGAACAGCTATTGACGCGCTTACAATCGGCGGGGGTCAGCTTTGTGGTACACGAACCGGGGGCAGGGCAAATGACCATTCCCGTGGATCGCATTGGCGATTTTATTAACAACCCCACCGCCTATGTAGCCGATTACTGTGGTGTCAGTGAATCGCTCTATAAGAGTTGGCAAGATCATTACCACTCTCCTTACTGTAACGCCATTAACGATGATGGCGAAGAGTGTGGCAAGGGCGTTAAACGCATTCTCAATCCCTGTGACTTTCACGACGGCGAAAGCAACCGCTGCAGCGAACACCAGCATATTGGAGCCTGTTATCAGGCCACTTCAGGTAAGGCGTAATGGAACCCTTCAGTGCCGAGCAAGTAGCAACTGACTTCTTGTTTAAACAAGCCTGCCAGGTACCCCATCACCCGGTGGTTATGCCCGCCTGGGAAAATGCGGGCATTGAAGTTTTACTGCGCCGTGATGATTTGATTGACCCGCTACAAAGTGGCAATAAATTTTACAAACTCTTTTTCAATTTACACAATGCGCGCTTGTGTGGGGCCAAGAAATTACTGAGTTTTGGCGGCGCACACTCCAATCATTTATATACCCTGGCCCAAGTGGGCAAACGCAATGGATTTACTACCGAGGCCTGGGTGCGTGGCGAAAGGCCTGCAAAATTAAGCCCAACATTGACAGATGCCGAGCGCATGGGCATGCGCTTGCGTTTTATTTCACGCAGTTATTACCGCGCGCTGACTACAGGTGAAACAATATTATCAACGCCCGCCGACACTTATATTATTCCCGAAGGTGGTGACAATGATGCCGGCAGGCAGGGAGCGCAAATGATTACCCGTGCCATAGATCATCACCTGGGCGACTCCTACCAGGCGATTTGTGTCGCGGTCGGCACCGGCGGTACCCTCGCCGGCATTGCCAGCGCCCTTAGCAAAAATCGCTACGCCCTCGGCATTAGCGTATTAAAATCATCCGCGGGCACTATCAGCCGATGTGCACAGGCGCTGCCCAAGCAGGCACACTGGCGCCTGCTTTGGGGCTTTCATGATGGCGGCTATGGCAAAAAACCCAGTGCTGAAGCTCAGCGTTTTTGGCAGGAATTTGAATGCCGCAATGACATTATTATTGAGCCTGTCTATACCTTAAAACTGTTGCGCGCCATCGCCCGCCTGGCCGAATCTGGCTATTGGCCGCGCGGCACCCGCCTGGTAGCCGTGCACAGTGGCGGTCTGCAAGGGCGACGTTATTACGCGCAAAAACTCAATCATTCCACTACTCAAACGCTTAGAGAAAATAATTATGCGGCAGTTTGAAAGCAATCAGACACCCAGGGCCGATATCGACTTTGAGCAAACCCACTCTCTGGTGCCGCTCAAGGACATGGGCGAGTCCTATGTGCGCGCGCTGCTGGACAAGGCTACAGCCGAGTACATCTATGCCGGACAAAATCTTTTTGTACGCGGCAGCGTAGATAATACCCATATCTACCTGCTCTATGGCGATGTCTCGCTAGAGGATGATAAGCAACAGTGTACAGCCATTAAAGGCAGGCAAACTCTATTACCGCTTGCACACTTCCAGCCACGCAAACACAATGCTGTGGCGGTTTCCGACTGTGCCATTTTGCGCATTGACAGTGAACAGCTGGATAAACTGCTGACCTGGTCACAAGTTACCGACTACTTGCATTCTATTATTTCCCGCGAACGGGATATGGATGAAGACGTAGAATGGATGATGACCGTACTGCACTCCAACCTTTTCTTCAAAGTACCACCGCTTAATGTAGAGCAAATTTTTTCTGAAATGCACGCCGAATGCGTAGAAAAAGGGCAGGTAATTCTGCGTCAGGGCGAGATTGGCGAGCACTGCTATTTTATTAAAGAAGGCAGTGCCGAGGTGACGCGTCAAAACAGCGAGGGCAAGGAGCTGCTGGCCAGTATTGGCCCCGGTCGTTGTTTTGGTGAGGATGCACTGGTTAATGATGCGCCGCGCAATGCCACCGTTACCATGAGCACCGATGGTGTGCTTATGAGTCTGCCCAAGCATGCATTTTACCGCCTGTTAAAATCACCCGCTGTAGCATCGCTTGGCCTGACCCAGCTGTATGCTGAGCCGGCAACGCAAAAGGTATTAATAGATGTCAGAAGTGATGAAGAGTACGCTCAAGGGCATCTACCTATGGCCGCTAATATTCCACTGCATCTGCTGGGGATTAAGTCGCGTCTGTTATCGTTGACCTCGGAGTATGTCCTTTATTGCGATACCACTAGGCGCAGCAGTGCGGCTACGCATTTGTTGGCTGAGCAAGGCTTTAAGGTGCAACTGCTAAGCGATGCCCATAAACTTTTTGATGGTAGAGAGGGTGCCAATCATTACTTGCTTGAACGCAACAGTAACTACATGCTGCGCGGCGGAGTGGCCGTTATCGGCCAGTGATCGGGCACCACGCACAAGCGCTGCAATTCTGTAACCTGTGCCTCAGTGCGGGCAAACACTGAAACAAAAACAGCTCGCTGGTTTGTTTTTACCGCACAGATAATGTCCTCGGCCGTCACCGATGCCTGTCCCGTCGGTTTACTTATGGGGCACAGCCACTGTTGCCTTGAAAGTAACTGATAAGCAAAAACTCTCGTATCCACAAAGCCCGACAGCTCCCGGCAATAACACCAGCGGCTATCGGGCAAGCGGGGATTGCTGTATTCGGGCCGAACCCTGTCGCCATCAATATGCGAGAAAAAATAACCGCGCAACAGATAGGCTTGAGCGAACTCTGCAGCCCGAATACCGGGCGCAACCTCCAGCCGACTCACCGCCGGGTGCTGTGCCAGCGGTAACTGATGTTGCAACAAGCGTCTGAGCTTGATATCCAGCCTGTCATTAGCACCCGGCCCAATCCAGTGTTGCCAGTCTTCGCCGCCAGTACCCAGATAAAATTTAACCGCACACTCCACATGCACAAAAGGATTTCGCAGGTCCCCCCGTTGCCGTAATAAAAAGTCAAACGCACCCAGGGTCTGATTATTGTGCATAACCTGTTTGTTATAGGCCAAAACCTCAATGTCGCTGTGCCACTGCCAAAAGAAGTGCCACAGTGCTTCAAAATACACACCAAGGCGGGTACTCTTTAGCGCCGAGAGATGCACCAGTAAGGTTGAAGGCTCGTTGTCGAGGTCGTCCAGCCAATCATATAAGCCCGGAGAAGCGGGCAGGCGGTAGGGCTGAGCGGCGGTGCCGGGCAGTTGGCCGATTAAATCCTGGCCCAGACAGCACCAGGCGAGATCGCGCACCACCTGGTTCTGCCAGCGCGTCCAGGGTGCAGTCTGGGCGTCTGTGCTGACACCGGTTGCCTTTGTATATGACTTGGGCATAATGATGTGTCGCGACCTAAGAGATGTGCAATGAAACAGTTTTCAACTATAGGCCTTATCGGCCGCCTCGACAACGACAGCGCTCGACGCTCGGTGCTGACAATCATTCATTTTTTACAGTCACGCCAGCTCAATTTGGTGATTGATCGTTTAACCGCCAATGGCCTGGGAGGCAGCTTACAGGAAGATAAGCAAACGCGAATTGCCGACATTGAGGTTATCGGTCAATCCTGCGATTTGGCCATTGTTGTCGGCGGCGATGGCAGTCTGCTCAGCGGCGCACGCGATTTAACCGGCTACGGCGTCCCCTTGCTTGGTGTTAACCGCGGCCGGTTGGGTTTTCTTACCGATATTTTACCCGAAGATATTGAAAGTAAAATCGGCGAGGTACTCAATGGTCAGTATGTGGCAGAGGAACGCTTTTTACTGGATATGAAAGTGCTGCGCAATGGCCAGGTTATCGCCACCGGCGATGCCTTGAATGACGTGGTGCTGCACCCCGGTGAGTTTATTCGCATGCTGGAGTTTGAACTGTATATAGATGATCTATTTGTCACCAGTCAGCGTTCCGACGGTATGATTATCTCGACCCCCACCGGCTCAACCGCTTACGCCTTAAGTGGCGGCGGCCCCATTATGCACCCCAAGCTCGACGCTATAGTGCTGGTGCCCATGAATCCTCATACGTTGAGCAGTCGCCCCATAGTAGTGGCCGCCAGCAGCGATATTAAAATCATTGTGGGTGATAACAA
>DATBNH010000113.1:0-1792 GCA_036554405.1 Cellvibrionaceae bacterium
CTATCCAGACGAGTGGCGGGATCATCTGGAGTGGTTTACCCGTTTGCCCCTGTACCGGCAATACCCATATTTTCGTGTGACCCACGCCTGCTGGGATGCGAAAGCCATTGCCCGGCATGAACAAGCGGGCCACACCAGTCACCTGGGGCAAGCGGGGTTAATGGCGCTGGCCGACCCACAGTCGGCTATTGCCAGGTTAACCAAGCGCCTGACCACGGGTGTGGAAATAGCGCTACCCAACGAGGCGGCCATGCTCACCGCTGAGGGCTATCTGCGACATAATTTCCGCGCCCGTTTTTGGGGCGACAGGCCACACACTTATGGTGATTGTGTGTTTCAGCCCGATCCAATCGCCCCTGAAATTGCCGAAAAACCCTTAAGCGACCAGCAACAGCAAGCGCTGGTGCTGTATGATAGCGCCGAGCCCATACTGTTTATTGGTCATTACTGGCTGAACGGCATTCCGCAACCTATTGCGCCTAATATTGCCTGCCTCGATTACAGCGCGGTTAAATTTGGCCGTCTGGTGGCCTACCGTATGGATCAAGAAAGTGTGGTTGATCCGCAAAAATTCGTCTGGGTCTATGTTGACCCCTAGTACTGATAGCACTTATGTCCTGGATTAATGTACACAGATTCGCTCTTAATGAAAATTTAAGTGCGCTGATCAATGCTCTAAACTCCCAGCATATACCCTGTAAAATTATTGAATACGGGGGCATGCAAGTGCTGCAAGTGCCCAACGAAACGTTTGCTGTCGCGGCGCGCACACTGATTGCCCAATGGCAAGCAGGCACACTGCAAATTGCTGAAGCCGACCCCTCACTAGTGCCGCCAGCTCATGGCCCATCGCTTACGGCCGAGCTATGGCGTTTTCCGGTAACACTGGTGCTGCTGGTACTCAGCATCACGGGCTTCGTGCTGGCCGAATTTGCTGCGCTGGAATCACTGGCACTCATGCTGACATTTTTTACCGTGTTGCCGGCCAACGACGGTTTTTATATTCTGCCTATAGAGCAGGGCATCGGCAGCGGTCAACTGTGGCGTTTGATTACCCCTGCCTTTTTACATTTTGGTGTTTTGCATATTGTCTTTAACGGCCTGTGGTTGTGGGAATTAGGTCGGCGTGTGGAATTTGCCGTGGGCAGGTTGCTCTATCTTTTGTTTTTTTTAATAACCGCTGCGTTCAGTAATCTCGCCCAGTATTTCTGGCAGGCCGAGCCTGCTTTTTTCGGTGGCATGTCTGGTGTGGT
The DNA here is from genome assembly GCA_036554405.1 of Cellvibrionaceae bacterium. Classification (GTDB taxonomy): domain Bacteria; phylum Pseudomonadota; class Gammaproteobacteria; order Pseudomonadales; family Cellvibrionaceae; genus Gilvimarinus. The sequence continues at coordinate 1,254 of DATBNH010000113.1, forward strand.
GTATGCATTGGTCGGGTATATTGCAATCTATCAGCGCTTTTACTCACATCCGGCACTGAATGTACCGCCGGGGATAATTGTTTTTATGTTGGCTTGGCTGGTGTTGTGTTTAAGCGGCATTATTGATGCGTTTATTGACGGCGGCATTGCCAATGGCGCTCATGTAGGTGGCCTGGTTGCCGGTGCATTGCTCGGCTTGCTCGCGGTATTTTTTACCGCCAAAAACAAACAGTCACAAGAGAATCATCATGAATGAGCTACAACAATTGCTCGGCTCGTTATCGCCGGCTATCTATCACAACCTCAAGCGCGCGGTAGAATTGGGCAAATGGCCCGATGGTAAACGGCTGACATCGGAGCAAATCGAACTGTGCATGCAGGCGATAATTGTCTATGAGCACAAGCATTTTCCCACCGAGCAACACAGTGGTTTTATTCCACCTAAACCACACCAGCACTGCGGCAGTGACGAGGACGACGAAAAGCCCTTAAGTTGGCAATAGCGTCATGTAAAGCCGTATCACACCGTATCACACCAC
>DATBNH010000124.1:0-12331 GCA_036554405.1 Cellvibrionaceae bacterium
TGGTGCCTTTCAGGGAGGAGAACATCTGTGCGCTTACCAAGTCATCAACACCGGCTTCTTTGAGTGTCTTTTTTACCTGTAGCAAGGTGGTGTTGGCCGGGCCTTTTTTGAGTTTGTCGGCTTTGGTCAGCAAAAGGCGCACTGACATCTCGGCCTCGACTGCCCAGTTGATCATCATGGTGTCGTATTCGGTCATGGGGTGGCGAATATCCATCACCAGCACCAATCCCACCAGGCTCTCGCGTTGGTGCAGGTACTCCGACAGGTTAGCTTGCCATTTCATCTTCATGGCATGAGGAACTTTGGCGAAACCGTAGCCGGGCAGATCCACCAGGCGGATATCGTCGTTTATCACAAAGTAGTTGATCAGCTGGGTGCGGCCGGGGGTTTTGCTGGTTCGGGCCAGCTTATTGTTGTTGGTCAGGGTGTTGATGGCGCTGGATTTACCGGCATTGGAGCGCCCGGCAAAAGCCACTTCGCGGCCGAATTCGGGCGGACACTCGCGAATGCTGGGTGCACTCTGGGTGAAATGGGCAAGATTAAAGTTAACAAGTTTGGTCATGACAGGGCTCGCTGGGCCGATAGGGCGGAGAATCCGCGTTATTTACCGGGCATTGTTCAGTGTTTGGCTAGTTAGTATATAATGCCCGCTGCTTTTATACCGCAGTCGTATCATAAGCTGCAAAAAAAGCCCGCCACAGGGCTGGGTGCCGGTAGCACCACACCATAAACACCAAATTACGGATTAGCCAATGAAAAAACACGTTTTGCACACCTTGTTTGCGTGCGCTCTTACTGTGCTGGCCCACAGCGCGGCAGCCGGTAACGCCGATGCCGGTGCAGAAAAAGTAGCCGTTTGCGCCGCCTGTCATAGCACCGATGGCAACAGCCCCGCCGCTGCGTTTCCCAAAATTGCCGGTTTGGGCGAGGCCTACTTGCTCAAGCAGCTTCAGGATATTCAGGCCTGGGATCAAGCTGCCGCGGCTGATAAAGCCAGTGTCGGGCGCCCCGTGCTGGAAATGACCGGCATGCTTGCCGGGTTTAATGATCAGGATCTGGCTGATATAGCGGCTTTCTATGATAGCCAGTCACTGCAAATTTCCGGCTCTCAAGAGCAACAAGTGCGCATTAACTCCGGTGCTATGGTCGACAGCCTGGCGCTGGGCGAGCAGCTTTACCGTGCCGGCAATCACGCGACCGGCGTACCGGCCTGTACCGGTTGTCACTCACCCTCGGGTAAGGGCAATGCCCCGGCTGGTTATCCGCGGCTGGGTGGCCAATATGCCGATTACATCGTTAAGCAGCTCAAGGCATTTCGTGCCGGTGAGCGAATGAATGATGGTGAAACCATGGCTATGCGTCTGGTCGCCAAAAATTTAAGCGATGCAGAAATTACCGCTGTTGCCAACTACATTGCCGGCCTTAACTGATAGCCTGTGAGTGGGTAATTCATGGCGCTCGCCACCCGGTGCGGAACTTGCGTCGGGTGGTGGGCTCCAAAAGCACTTCTCAAGACTTAAATGGAGCAGATTATGCGTGTATTAGCAGTCATAGCCGCCATGTTGTTCAGTCTGGCCGCTTGTGCCGACAGTGACTCGGCACCTAAGTACGAAGCGGGTAAGCATTATCAGGTGCTGCCTGAGGCCGTCAGAACTGACGATGCCAGCAAAATCGAAGTGCGTGAAGTCTTTGCCTACACCTGCAACCACTGTTTCCGTTTCGAGAGTGTTTTTGCTCCCTGGATTAAAAAGCAGGCCGATGATGTGAACGTGGTGAAAACCCCGGTGGTCTGGGCCGCTCAGATGGAACAGTATGCCCGTGCTTACTATACTGCTCAATCGTTGGGTATTATCGATGAGGCGCATATGGACATTTTCACTACCATTCATGTGCAGCGCCATCAGTTTCGCGGTGTGGAAGACTGGGCCGAATTTTTTGCCCAGTACGGTGCCGAAAAAGATCGGGTAACCGCTACCTTTGAGTCGTTCGGTGTTAACAGCCAACTCAAGCAGGCCGACGCACGTGTTCGTGCCTACGGTATCACCGGCACACCGGAGTTGATAGTCGATGGCCGCTACCGTATTAGCGCCAGCGATGCTGGCAGCCATGAGAACATGCTCAAGGTGGCCGATTTCCTCATTGAACAGATTCGCGCCGAACAGTAAACCACGCTAATCTGTACTCACGCTGCCCCGGTATCGAAAGGTGCCGGGGCAGTTTTGTATTTGGCGCAAGAACAGTTAATCTGACTATACTGACGTAAACAACCGATACTGATCCTATGACCGAGAACGAACAAACGGGTACCGACCAGCGCTGGCGAGACAAGTATCTGGATGCACTGGATGAGCAAGAGCAGCAGGAAAAACGCTTTGTCGAACAGCGTAGCTTGTTGCAGCGAGCGATGGTGCGGGTCAGCGTGGCAGCGGGAGGGCAGAGTTCGGAGTTGGATCAGGCGCTGGAAAACCTGCGCCAGCATTTACGTAAAAACGAGGCCAGTGATCTGACCCCGGCGCTGGGCCAGCTTGATCAGGCGCTGATACAATTTGAATCCAATCGAGAAAGCAGTAATAAACAGCTACGGCAAGGCTTTGAGGGCTTGCTCGATACGCTGGGGCGGCAGGACATCAGCGCAGAGCAAAAGAAAGCCTTGCGTACGCTGAGTCAGGATATCAACCGCCAGCGCGAACTACTTCAAGCCTGTCCGCAATTATTGCACAAGCTGGCTGCGTTACAGCGCCACATACTGTTGCAGGAGCCAGCTCCAGCCACTACAGCCTCCGGCGGACTTCTAGCGCGACTTTTGGGGAAAAAAGAACTTTCCACCGCTGTGCCTGAGCCGGTAGGTGATGGGCAAGAGCACAAGGCAGACCGCGCCCTATTTGAGCTGAACCCCAATGCCACCCTGCGCGACAGCCAGACGGTTTCTCTGCAACTGTGCAGTATTATCAATGAGTTGTTGACCAGTGTAGAGTCGCAGGCGGTGGCGCCAACGGCTTTGAAGCAGTTACAGCAGCGTTTGCAGGGCGGCCTGCAAAATGTCGATTTAATCCCGGTGCTAGAGCAGGTACGAGATCTGGTGATGGCCGCCTATATTGCGGCCACCCGTACCTATGCCGAGTATCTTAATCGCGTTAACGAAGAGTTGTCGGCGATTTATGAGGGGTTGGGGGGTGTGGCCGCCCAAAGCCAGGTGTTGCAGGGCGCATCAGAGCAGCTCAACAGCCATATGCTCAATGAAATTTCCGCCCTGGAGAGCGAGGTCAGCCAGGCCCGGGATTTAAAAACTCTGCAGAGCCAGGTGCAGGCCAAGCTCGGCGGAATTCGAGCGGTACTGGATAATTTTCGGCAAGTGGGCGAGAGTAATGAGCCGGTTGCAGGTCGATTAAGTGCACTTGCTGAAAAAATACAGATCATGGAGCAAGAGGCTCGCGAAAATAAAGCTGTATTAGAGCTTCAGCGCCATAAGGCTTTGCACGATCCGTTGACGGGTATGCCCAATCGCGAGGCGTTTAATGAACGCGTAGCGTACGAATTATTGCGGTGCAAGCGCTATGCTAACCCGCTGACATTGGCTGTGTGTGATCTGGATTATTTTAAAAAAATCAATGACTCTCTGGGCCACCAGGCGGGGGACCGGGTGTTGAAAGTTTTGAGTAAGGCGATTGCCCGACGTTTGCGTGAGGTGGATTTTTTTGGTCGCTACGGCGGTGAGGAGTTTGTTATTCTTCTACCAGAGACCACGGCTGAGCAGGCCTTGAGTGCGCTCGATAAAATTCGTGCAGCCATTGCCAAAACCGGCTTCAGTTATAAAGAGCAGCCACTGGAGGTAACGGTATCTATCGGTATCGCTGAGTTTTCCTCTGAAGATACGGCCGAGAGTTTGTTTGAGCGAGCAGACCGTGCACTCTACGCGGCCAAGGCTGCGGGGCGCAATCAATGTGGTATTGATCAAGGGCAGAGCAGATCATGAAAACAAGCAGGCAGTGGTGGTTGGCTACAGGATTTTTAATAGTCGCCGTATCGGTTAGCGCAACACCGAACGGCGTGCAACTTGTTGATGATGATCTTCAGCCAGTGGCCGATGCTGTTATCGCTATTTACGGTGATGGCACGGCGCCAACGGCAACAATAAATAAGCGTGCGGATGTCGATCAGGTCGACAGACAATTTACACCCTATGTGTCAGTGGTTGAAGCGGGCACCCGGGTGTATTTCCCCAACAGCGATGATATTCGCCACCACGTCTATTCTTTTTCACCCGCCAAGCGTTTCGAGTTGCGTTTGTATCATGGCACCACGGCCGAACCTGTGGTGTTTGAGCAAGCGGGTAAGGTGGTGTTGGGGTGTAATATTCACGACGATATGATCGGATATATTTATGTGGTCGATACCCCCTACTATGCCGTTACCGATGCATCGGGTGCCGCAAGGTTCGTGCAGCTCCCCGAGGGTAATTTGCGTTATCAAGTGCAGCACCCGCAATTGGCAGAGCCTGTTGTCGGTGAGCTTTCTGCCGCATCGGAGCTTAAAACGATCAATGTCGGAAGGTTGCTCCCGGATCCACGAAAAACAAAACCACGCACTGAACTTGAGGCTTTATTCGACCGCTAATGCGCCTGACGTACCGTTATAAACTACTGCTGATTTTACTGGCCATGGTTATGGTGCTGGTGCTCGCTATCTATTTGGCAACTCGCGCTGTCATTCGCGATGCAGTCACCCAGCAGGCTTACCTGGATCTGGAGCGCGGCGGCGAGCTTTTTAGTCAGTTGTTGCAAGATCGCGCCGGACAGCTGGCGCAGTCTGTAGGCGTCTTGGTGGATGACTTTGGTTTCAAAGAAGCGGTGGCGACAGCCGATCGCGCCACCATCGTCTCGGCGTTGAATAATCATCGTTTACGTGTCGGTGCCGACATCGCTTTAGTGCTTGAGCCCAATGGCGAGCTGCTCGCCAGCAGTCAGGTAATTAATGCAGAGGGTTTTGCACTTTTGTCTAAAGCCCTGGCAGGCAGTAATGAGATAAATAACACTCGCTATGCACCCATAGTACTGGATAATCGCTTATACCAATTTGTGTTTGCGCCGGTGCGTGCACCGCTGACGGTGGCTAACGCCGGGGTTGGTTTTAAGGTGGATCAATCATTGGCCGATCACCTGAAGCGTCTTACCGATTTGGATGTTTCCTTTTGGCGGCAGGGCGCTGAAACTACTTCCTATTTGGCAGGCACCCTGAGTGACAATGACCTGGCATTAATGCAGTCGTCTGACTGGCGCATGCCCGATCAGGACAGTACCTGGTTGGCCGATGAAAAACTCAATAACAGCGTTACCGTAACCCGCGTGCCACAGCAGGTGGTGGCTGTGTTGCAAGTGCCTCTGGAGAAAGTTATGCAGCCCTTTGCGGTGCTGGACACGCAACTGCTGACGCTGACATTTTCATTTTTATTGGCAGCGGGTATGTTGGCCATGTTTATGGCGCGAAGTGTAACCCGACCGGTGCGAGAGCTTGCCGGCAGTGCCCGCAAAATGGCTGAGGGTGATTACGCCAGCCAGGTGCCGGAGCACTCTGCTGATGAGCTGGGTGATTTGGCTCGTGCTTTTAACCAAATGCAGCGTGCTATTGCCGTACGGGAAAAGGAAATTACCTATCAGGCCGAACACGACAGCTTGACCGGTTTGGCTAATCGCGCGCAAGTCTTTCCTTGTATGCGTGTAGCTATTGCCGCTGCCAATGAACAGCATTTAAAGTTAATAGTAGCCATTGCCGATATTCAAAAATTCACCCAAATTAACGACGGATTAAGCTCCGAAACCGGTGATAAAGTTTTGGCGGAGGTGGCGCGACGGTTACAGGCAATATCGCCATCGACTTTACGGCTTGGCAGTGATGAGTTTCTTTTACTTATTCACAGCGTTGATCCGCCAGCGGCGATAGATGCAATACATTTAGCGTTTAATAATAATCTGGGGTTAGATGCTATTGATGTTCACATTGATCTCAATGTGGGTTATGCCCAGTACCCTGACGATGGAGACAATGCCGATCTGCTTTTGCGGCGTGCCAATTTGGCTCTATCCGAGGCGCGCTTAGGTCATATCAAAAGCTGTGCCTATCAGTCGGGCTGGGATGAAAAGCACTTGCGCCGATTGCATATACTCTCCGCGTATTCTACCGCTTTTGAAAGCGGTCAGATGCAAATTTATTTGCAGCCAAAAATCAATCCACACATTAAGCAAGAGCTGGGCGCTGAAGTATTAATCCGCTGGATTCACCCTGAAATGGGTTTTATCAGTCCGGAGGAGTTCATTCTTGTTATTGAGAGTGCCGGGCAAATTTCACTGTTAACTCGCTGGGTGCTGGCGCAGGCATTTGCTGCAGCGGCCGCGCTCAGGGATGAAGGGGTGGAGTTGATATTGTCAGTCAACCTATCGGTGCTGGATTTACTCGAAGACGATTTACCTGAATATATCAATGCTTTGACCATGCAATATGACCTGTCTGCCCAGAGTATCTATTTGGAGGTGACGGAGAGCGCTATTATGCGCGAAGCTGATAGAAGCCTGGCCACTTTGCGCGCGCTGGACGCTATGGGATTTAAGCTGTCCATTGACGATTATGGCACAGGATTTTCGTCATTATCGCAATTAAAAAAATTACCGGTACACGAGCTAAAAATTGATAAGTCATTTGTGATGAACCTGGATGCCGATAAAGATGATCAGCAAATAGTAAAATCAACCATTGAGCTGGGGCATACCTTGGGGCTGAGCATAACTGCCGAGGGTGTAGAGACGGCCAATACTCGTGATTGGTTGATAGCTAATGGTTGCGATATTTTGCAAGGCTATTTTTACAGTAAGCCTCTGCCGCTGGATGCCTTTTCGCTATGGGCGAAAAAATATTTAACAGGTGATATTGATGCGTAAATACCTTTGGTTTTTACTGGTGCTATGGTTGAGCATTCCGGCTCTTGCAGGGTCAGATCGCAGTCGAATAGTGGCCACTGGCGGCGCCTCCACCGTGGAGGGTGGCGCCGGTGGAGGCATAGTGCCAATGGCTGTACTGGCAGGCTATGGCGCAAAAGAAGAGGCCGGTGGCGCACTTTTTTTAAGTGCACTGAGTACCCCGGATTATAATATGCAGGCACTGGGTGCAAGCTGGAGTTGGCGCAACCGGGTAGAGGTGAGCCTTGCCCGCCAGCGCTTGCAGCACTCAGCCTTGTCAGAGGCCTTAGGTGTGCAAGATACAACTATTGAGCAAACCATTGCCGGCATTAAAGTGCGTTTAGTAGGTGACCTTCTTTATACGGCTATGCCTCAGATTTCTTTGGGTGTTAACTACAAAAAAAATCACGATTTTTTTATACCTGCGGCGGCGGGAGCTGTAAAAGATAGCGATACAGAAGCCTATCTTGCTGCCAGCAAAGTCTATCTTGGCGGATTTTTTGGCTATAATTTGTTGCTCAATGGCGTAGCGCGATACACGCGCGCTAATCAGACCGGGCTGGTGGGTTTTGGCGGCGATAATAATCATCAGCATAAACTCTATGGTGAATTATCGGCCGGTGTTTTTTATAATAAGCACTGGCTAATCGGTACTGAATGGAAACAAAAGCCCGACAACCTATCTTTCGCCTCGGAGGATGACTGGCATACCCTCTTTGTGGCCTGGTTTGCCAATAAGCATTGGGCGATGGTGGGCGGCTATGTTGATTTAGGCGAGGTGGCCACACTGCCCGACCAAAATGGATGGTATCTATCCTTACAGGGGAGCTTCTGATGACTCGATGGCCGGCAATAATCGTTTGCTGTTTTTTTCTGGCAGGGTGTGTTACCAACGAGCGAACACTCTACCAGCGTTTGGGTGGGGAGGCTGGTGTTGATGCGATAGTATATCAATTGCTGGTTAACATTGCCGAAGATAAGCGAGTAGATCACCGTTTTCGCGCAGTGGACATAGAAAAATTTCGCCAGGGTTTTGTAATGTATATTTGCAGTATTGCCGATGGTGGCTGCGAATACGATAACGATTCCATGCGTGCTATTCACGCCGGGCATAACTACACAGATACAGAGTTTAATGCCATTGTCGATAATCTGATCCGCGCGATGGATGCAGAAAATATCGATACTCGCACCCAGAACGCACTGCTGGCATTGCTGGCGCCGACGTATAAGGATGTGGTTTATCTTTAGGGCGCCTTCAGAGCTTCCTGACGCTTGGTTTAGCCCCATAAAAAAACCCGAAAATTTGCGGGCTTTTTATTAGTAGCTGTTTATTGTTTACTGACTTGACCAATTTTTTATAATGTCTCTGACTTTTAAGCCAGATTCGGTGAAATCCTCATCGGTCCATTGGCCATTGATTGGGCTGTCGGGTTTAAGCATGGATGCGCCCTCATCCTTGTCGTGCAGTGACCAGATGGCGTGAGACAGATTATTGTCACGCATAAAGGTAAGCCATTCATCAGTACTTTGGTGGTTAACACCGCCGTCGCCATTGGCGTTAACGGTACCCCATTCTGTCACCATCAATGCCAGTCCTTTGTTCATGGCGTAGCGCGCTTTTTCGCGCAGCGCTTCCTTATGGGTTCCCGCATAGAAGTGCAGGGTGTAGGCGATATTATCAAAACCCACGATAGGGTCGTCAGCGGCTTTATCGACATCTTGCGACCAGGTTTGCGTACCCACAGTAATCAAATTGTTCGGGTCAATGGCGCGTATGGTTTTTATCAGTTTTTCGCTGTAAGGTTTAATCACTGTTGACCAGTCGGTATCGGCAATCGGCTCGTTGTAAATTTCGTAAATGATATTGGGTGTGTTTTTATATTTTTCGGCGAAATGTGTGAAAAATTCTATGGCAACTTCTGGGTAATCTTCGGCGTGATGCGAGTGCCAGTCGAGAATAACGTAAATACCTTGTGCAATAGCAGCGTCAATCACCGCCTCGGCATGGGCAATGTTTTCTTTGGGATGTGATTGGTAGCCGCCATTTTTGCCCGTGCCAATGGCGGCTCGAATCAGTCCGGCATTCCAGCTTTGAGCAACAGACTTGACCACCTCGGCATTATAGAATTTATCAGCATTCCAGCCGACATTGCTCCAAAAAAGGCTGGGGCCGGCCAGCGACACAGGCTTGCCATGCTCGCCGATAATCTTTCCATTCGCGACTGACAGGGCGCCGTGGACTTCAACTGGTGCATCAGCCAGCGCAAGGCTTGATATTAACAGGCAAAAGCCGGTCAAAAGACGAAGAAATTGAGCCATAGATAGGTTCCGTATTTTGAGTATTTCCCTATCTTAGTCAGTATTGATCATTGGGTCTATGGCCAAACTGCGCTTCACAGATCTTTTCCTGCGGCCCAGCGGCCCAGTCTTTTCAGGGCCGCTTCTGTGGTGTCAAGCCAGGGGCCCGCCAAGCTCAGACGTAGACAGTGACGGTAAAGCCCCGCAAGCGAAAAAAGCTCACCGGGAGCAATAATAATGCGCTGCTTGGCGGCGTGGTTATAGAGCGCAAGTGTGTCGGTGGTTTGCGCTAATTGCAGCCAAAGGAAAAAGCCACCATCGGGGCGGCTGATGTGAGTATTGGCAGGAAAGTGTTTGCTAATTACCTGCTCGGCCCTGGCAATATTGCTCTGCAGCTGGCGCGATAAGCGATTAATATGAGCGCTGTAATTATCGCTGTTGAGATAATCTGCCAAGGTATACTGCGCACTTAAGTTGCACGATAAGTTAATGGCCATCTTATTTTTTATATAACTCTGAGTGTGAGTTTCGCAAATTAACCAGCCCACCCGAAATCCGGGGCTCAGGCTTTTAGAAAAAGAGCTGCAATAAGTGATGAACCCCGCGTGATCGTAGGTATAAACCGGGGAGTTTTCTACGCCCCGGTAAGCCAGCTCGCCAAAAGCGTCGTCCTCAATAAAAGCCGTGCGATAACGTTTAGCCAGTGCTGCCAAGCGTTGCTTCTCACTGGCAGACAGGCAAAAGCCCGAGGGGTTAAAAGCAATCGCTGAAAATACTAGACAGCTAAAAGCGCGTTCTCGCAGTAACGCCTCAAGATAATCCAAATCGGGCCCGGTAGCGGCACAGGGAATCTCCAGCACTTGACGGCCGAGTTGCTGCAGCATCATTAGCAAACCGTTGTAACAGGGCGTAAAAATAGCCACCACTTCACCGGGGCGGGTGAGCGTTTGTATTGCCAGGCACACACCTTCCAGGCAGCCATTGGTTATCACAATGTGTTCCGCTGTGGGAGCCGGGGTAATACGGCTTTGCAGGTGTCTGGCAATGGCTTCGCGCAAGGGTAGCTCGCCGGCCGGGTCGCCGTAGGTGGCAAGTATCTCGGGGTGGCGTCGCTGAGCACGCTTTGCTGCCCGGTTGAGTTCTGTCAGTGGCAAAAATGCGCTACCGAGCACACCCGCGCCAAAGTTAATCACATCCTTACTGAGTGCGCTGCGCTGTATACTCATCAATAGGTCGGATTTGTCTTTATTGACCAGCACCGCTTGACCTGGTGGCGATTGCACGGCGTTACTTTTGTGTATAGAACAAACAAAGTAACCGCTTTGCGGACGGCTTTCTATAAGCCCACGGGCTTGCAATTGCTCGTAAATGCGGTTGGCCGTGTTGAGGCTGACATTATGGCGCTGGGAAAACTGACGCAATGATGGCAGCTTATCGCCGGCTTTAAACTGACCGCTATTAATTTCGTGGCTTAGTTGTTCGTCTAGTAGCTGATATTTGTACATTTATCTGTACCTTAAAAATTCTAGAATTTTGTATCTGTACCCTTTTTGTTTTACAGCTTAACCTTGAGCCCTACGATAGGCAATGGGCTGCGAAATGCTAATTGGCAAGAGGATAGGGGTTTGGGCGGCAGCGGCCTTGGGGTTGTTCAGCTTTGCTGGAACCTTCCCCGTTACGCGTGGGTTGATCAATGATTTTACGCCGGTGCAATTAGGCTCCGGACGCGTACTCTTGGCAGCGATGATGGCGGGAATAATCTTGCTGTGGCTGCGTCCCGGTTGGCCACCCAGGGCGAGCTGGCCTTACTTGCTCTTGGCCAGTATCACCGTGGCACTGGCCTTTCCATTATTATTGGCCATTGCGTTGGTGGATATTACCGCCTCGGGCGCGGCCGTGTTAGGTGCGGTGCTGCCGTTGGTGACAGGTATAGCTGCACTGCTGATTGCCCGTGAGCAACCCCAGCGGCGCTTTTGGTGGGCCTGCTCGGCGGGTAGCTGCGCCGTGGTTATCTTTGCTTTGCAAAGCGGCGACTGGCGCTGGAGCTTTGGCAACAACTGGTTGGCAGCGGGTATCGTCTGCGCTTCGCTGGGTTATGCGGCCGGCGCTCGCGCCGCTCATTTGATCAGTGCCTGGCAAGTGGCTTGCTGGATGGTGATTCTGGCCGCGCCGTTGAATTTATTATTGCTTGTCATCTATTGGCCCGAGCATTCAGCGGTGGCAGAGGTGGGCATCTGGCAGTGGGCGGGGTTTGTTTATTTGGCACTGTTCAGCCAATTGCTCGGCTTTATGGGCTGGAATTATGCACTCGCCCAGGGGGGTATTGCCCGGGTAGGGCAGTTACAGTTATTACAGCCCTTTATTACCTTGTTGCTGGCTTGGGCATTATTGGGCGAGATAATATCTCCGCTCGCCATTGTTACATTGCTATTGGTTATTGGCAGTATTTTCTGGGCGCGCTCGGGCGCTGTGAAGGAGAATTTATGAAGCTTGCTATTACGATTGTTAATGCCTTTGCCAAAGGCGCCTTTACCGGTAATCCGGCCGCGGTCATTGTGACACCTGAGCCTTTGGCCGAGAACCTCATGCAGCAAATAGCGGCGCAAAATAATCTGGCCGAAACTGCGTTTGTAGTAACAGGCTGCGAACCCTATTCACTGCGTTGGTTCACACCAGTAAAAGAGGTGGATTTGTGCGGTCATGCCACGCTGGCTGCGGCCAAGGTGTTGTTTGATCAGGGCTATCCGCAAGATCAATTACTTTTTAGCAGCTTAAGTGGTGAGCTGGGTGTGCGAAAAATAAATTCAGCACTGGAGCTGGATTTTCCAGCGCGGCCAGCCGGGCTTGATGCCGACGCCGACAAGGAGTCTATCGCCAATGCAATCGGCTGCAAGGCTTCAGATATAAAAGAATGCCTTATCGCTAACTGGCGTGTAGTGGTGGTTGAACGTGAAGAGACGATAGTGCAGTTACAACCGGATTTTGCAGCCATTAGCGCCTTGCATCCTTTTGCAGTTATGGTGACTGCGACAGGGACAGATTGCGATTTTGTTGCGCGTTTTTTTGCACCCAACGCGGGAATC
>DATBNH010000148.1:0-2088 GCA_036554405.1 Cellvibrionaceae bacterium
GGCCGACCAGTCAAGCCGGTGTCGCGGAACTCGGAAACTAGTTACACCAGTTTGGATATGAAATTCCCGTTCCGTCATCTGGCATTTAAGGAGAAAGGTCTGGGTGACGTCATCGGGCATAGATTCAAGCAACTGAAGATCGACGGCTTGATGGGGTGCCATGTCTGCCAGAAAGTTGAGTTTGAGCCAGCGAACGCTGCCATCCGGCCAGTGGGCCATGGGTATGGTTTGGCATGTAACTGCCTGGTTATGCTTTGAGTCGTGCAAGCGGATGTTGGCAGCGTTTATTACCTCACCTCGGGCAAAGGGGACGCCGATCTGCACGGCTTCACCGTGTCGGTTTATGGCGTTTTCGTCTTTGAGGTGGATGGTAATCGGTTCCATGAGCTACCTGTTGCTTAGTTTTCTGGAGTCTGGCGGCATTTTTTTATGCTTAGACTAACGCCTCTGGCTATCGAATCAGAAGACTAGGGTGTTCTTCTAAATTGTATTTTATGCCTATGTAATACTAGATTCTACTATAGCCATAGGCCAAAAGACGTGAACTTAAGAAGTTGAGGTGATTGATGTTTCAGTATAGTACTTTGAAAATCATTGTTATTACGTTCTTGATCTGGGCTGGCTCTGGTAGCACATGGGCCGCTCAACCTTTTCTGGCATTTTCTGATCTCATCAGTGGCCCATCTGCTGGCTTAGGGGACGAAAAAGGAGAGGGTGTAATTGTCTCCCTGTGGGGGCAGCATTTAGGAGATAGCCAGGCAAATAGCCAAATCTTCTTTGAGGATGCTGGCGGGAAAACTCGTCCCGCATCTCATACGTATTATTGGAAAAGTGCTGACGGGGTCGCGCCCTCGGGGCCAGCTGATTTGGCTAAATCTCACAAGATGCAGGAAATTGCGTTTTCAATTCCCAACAGCGCGCCCGGCCGGGGAAAGATTTTTACCCGGGTCAACGGCGTAAAAAGTAATGCGCTGAATTTTACCGTAAGGCCTGGATCTATTTTCTTTGTCGCATCCGAGGGAACTGATAGCAGCAGATCTGGCTCATTCCTAAATCCGTGGCGAACGGTCTCCTACGCAGATGGCAGGGCGCCAAGCGGCAGCACAATTTACATTCTGGACGTTGATACCGGAGACCGAAATAGTTCCAGAGCAATCTATTGGAATAACACGAAAGCATCGAGCGATCTTGACGATCAATTTTCGTTTATTTCTTACCCTGGGTATCAACCAAAAGTTATTGCTCAGAAGGCCGTCGAAAATTATACGACTCAGGGTATGGTTGTATCGAAATTAGATATTTACGCATCCAATTATCTCGCAGTTGATTCGAACGGGCAGCCTATAGGCAACCCCATATCTAATGGGGACACTTGCGGGATACAAAGCTCAAAAAATGGCAGAGCCGTTGGTAATCGAATAGGCGATATTCCAGGTGGCTGTGCAAGTAAGTGGAATGGTGCTATTAATGGTAATGCACGCGGTATTGACAGAGTTTCAAACTTTAAAGGGTTTGGGAACGAAATCTATGATTATGGTTGCAACGGCTCCAGTAAGCTTCATCACACGATGTATCTATCTGTGAGAAGTGGAAAAGGTCGTGTTGTGGAACCATGGGAATGGGGCTATAACTATTTGCATGGAAATAAGGCAAAATTTGGAATACATCAATACGACGAGGGGGGGTGGATGTGGTGATCTTTCTGGCCCGCTCAGAATTCATAATAACGTTGTAGTAGATCAGGCTGGTTCAGGGATAAGTATAGGGTTGACTTGTGACTGGTCTATGGATATGTATATAGAAAATAACATTTTAATAAATGTTGGACTGGCTGCGGATTGGGATGGAATTGATCCAGATACTTCAAATGGTGCAGAGAATGGTGGTATCGGGCTTCGAGACGGGGGTTTGAAAGGAACAGCGTACGTTCGAAATAATCTCATTTACAAATATAGTGAGGATGGGCAGACAATCGAGGGTAGAGGATGCTTAAATCTTACTGGTCATGCAGATAATATTCAGGTTGTTTTCGAAAATAATGTTTGCTTTACCACCAAGTCACAGCCATTTTTTGGTGTGGTTTATAAT